>NZ_JBEXKG010000014.1:0-87281 GCF_040609555.1 Streptomyces sp. NPDC004658 | reverse complement strand
GGGCACCCAGCCCCCGCCGGGCCGCGCCCGCAGGCCCCGGACGCGCCGCCCCCTCTTCGTCCCGTTCGCCACGGTCACCGCCGCGGCGGCGCTCGTCGTCGCCTCCCTCTTCGCGGTCCAGGCGCACCGCACCGAGGACCGGCTCGCCGCCGAGCGGACCCGGGCGCGTGAGATCGCCCACGTTCTGGCCGCTCCGGACGCCCGCGCGGTGAGCAGTGAGGACGCGCGCGGCCGCAGTATCGGAGTAATCGCTTCCGCCTCCGAGCGGGAGGCCGTCGTCACCCTCAGCGGGTACGGCACCCCGCCCGGCGGCCGCGTACACCAGCTCTGGCTCATGCGGCCCCGGGTGCAACCGCGCTCCCTGGGCCTCCTCGCGGGCGACACGCCCTTGGTCGCCAAGGGGCTCGACGCCTCCTCGACGTCACTCGCCGTGACCGTCGAGCCTGACGGAGGATCAGCGCAGCCCACCGGTCAGCCCATTGTCCAACTCACCCTGAAATCGGTCGGATTCGGAGAGTAGTCAAAGGTGGGTGATCAACCCCCTTACGGGGAAGGTGAATCCTGTGGCCGAGATACACGCGTGCCCCACCGGGACGATAGGGTTACCCTGCCCGGGCCGGGTGGACTCGTACGGGTGGGGAGTGACATGGAGCAGATAACAGTGCGCAGCAGGGCCAGGATCCCTGCGATCACCTGCGGGAGCAGTGCGACCAGTTCGCGGCTCGACCGCCATCTGTCGGTGCTGGCGGGTCCCGCCATACCGCAGCGGGAGACGGTCGAGGCGACGTCGCTGATGCGCGAACTGACGGCGCGTGACTCCGTGCGCCAGCGCAGTGACCGGGGCACGCGGATCGGCCGCGTCTCCCTCTTCGCGCCGCTGCGCCGGCTGCGCCGTTCGCTGTTCGGCGGTCACTGACCGCTTCGCAGGGCCCCCTGACCCCGAGCAGGGGTGCCCGCGCTCAGGCCGCCACACCGTCCCGGCGCAGCGCTGCGATCTCGTCGTCCGTCATCCCCACGGCACGCAGCAGCGCTCCGGTGTGCTGTCCGAGCGCGGGCACGTCACCCATCCGTGCCTCGTCCCCGCCCGGCAGCGTGATGGGAGGCAGCAGCGCCTTCAGCGGCCCGGCCGGCGACCCCACCTGACGCCACCGCTCCCGGGCCGCCAGCTGCGGATGCTCCGCCAGTTCGCGCACGTCCCGCAGCCGGGCACACGCGATGCCCGCCTTCTCCAGCCGGGCCAGTGCCTCCTCCGCGTCCAGCACCGCCAGCGCCCCCGCCACCAGGGCGTCGGTCCGCTCCCGGTGCGCCACCCGCGCGGCATTGGTCGCGAACGCCGGGTCCGTGCCCAGTTCCGGGCGGCCCATGACCTGTTCCGCGAGCCGTCGCCACTCCCGGTCGTTCTGCACCGACAGCAGCACCCGCCCACCGTCCGCCGTCTCATAGGCGTCGTACGGCGCGATCACGGCGTGCGCGAGCCCGGTGCGGGCCGGCGGCTCCCCGCCGTGCAGCGCGTGGTGCAGCGGATGGCCCATCCACTCGGCGAGCGCCTCCAGCATGGACACCTCCACCGGCCCGCCCCGCCCGGTCGTCCCGCGCCGCACGAGCGCGGCCAGCACACCGGAGAACGCGTACATGGCCGCCGCGATGTCCGCCGCCGGGATGCCCGCCTTCACCGGCCGCTCCGGCGTCCCGGTCACCGACACCAGCCCGGCCTCGCACTGCACCAGCATGTCGTACGCCCGCTTGTCCGCGTACGGCCCCGAGCCGCCGTAGCCCGAGATGTCCACGGCGATCAGCCGCGGGTGCGCGGCGCACAGGGTGGCCGCGTCCAGGCCGAGCCGGGCCGCCGCGCCGTGCGCGAGGTTCTGCACGAACACGTCCGCGTCCGCGACCAGCCGCCGTACGACGTCCAGGCCGCGCGGGTCCTTCAGGTCCAGCGCGATGGACTCCTTGCCGCGGTTGCACCACACGAAATGCGAGGCGAGACCGCGGGCCGCCGTGTCGTAGCCGCGCGCGAAGTCGCCGCCGTCGACCCGCTCCACCTTGATGACCCTGGCTCCCAGATCGGCGAGCTGCCGGGTCGCGAAGGGCGCGGACACGGCCTGTTCGACGGCGACGACGGTGATGCCGTCCAGCGGCAGCGGGAGATGATCCATGGGGTGGATGATCTCCCCTGACCGGCGGCTTTGTCAGCAGTGCGGGCTCACCCGGTCCGTGCGTACCTGCGCACGGCGAGCGGCAGGAACACCGCGGTCAGGGCGAGGCTCCAGGCGAGTGACCCGGCGACCGGATGGGCCACCGGCCAGGCGGCGCCCTCCGGGACGGGCGCGTTGCCGAAGAGGTCCCGCAGGGCGGTGGTCACCGCGCTGATCGGGTTCCACTCGGCGAGCGCGCGCAGCCAGCCCGGCAGGTTGCCGGTCGGGATGTACGCGTTCGACAGCAGCGGCAGCACGAAGGAGGAGGCGCCGAGCTGCCCGGCGGCGTCCTCGCTGCGGGACAGCAGACCCAGGAGGATCCCGGCGCAGGTGCACGCGAACCGGAAGAGCAGCAGCAGCCCCACCGCACCGGCCGCCCCGGCCGCGGATCCCTCGATCCGCCAGCCCACCGCGAGCCCGGTCAGCAGCAGCGGCACCGTCCCGACGGTCGTGACGAGGAGGTCGGCGACGGCCTGCCCGAGGGGGACCGCGGCCCGGCTCACCGGCATGGTGCGGAACCGGTCCATGACGCCCCGGTGGGTGTCCTGGGCGGCCTGGAACATGCCGGTCATCAGCCCGCCGGCGGCGGTCGCGACGAGCAGCCCGGGGACCAGGAAGGAGCGGTACTCGCGGCCGGGCACCGCCAGGGCGCTGCCGAAGACGTAGCCGAAGAACAGCAGCATGTTGACCGGCATCAGCTGGGTCAGGACCGCCAGGCCGGGGTTGTTGCGGACCCGGCGCAGCTGCCGGCCCGCCATCGCCAGTCCGTCGTACGCCAACGCGCTCACGCGGCACGCTCCCCGGTGCCGGCGGGCTCACCGGTGAGCCGCAGGAAGACGTCGTCGAGGGTGGGCGGCCGGATGCTGGCGTCCAGCAACGGCACACCGGCCGCGTCCAGCTCCCGCACCAGGCGGGGCAGCGTGAGCGTCGGATCGGTGGTGACCGCGCCGACCGCGCCGCGCTCCCGGTCGAACACCGGCTCGCTGCCGGTCAGCCGGTCGAGCACGGCCGCCGCCCGGGTCAGCGCGCCGGCGTCCGCGACGACCGCCTCCACCTGCGACCCGATGAGCGCCTTCAGCTCGGCGGGCGAGCCGGTGTGGGCGACCCGGCCCCGGTCCACCAGGGCGATGTCGTCGGCCAGTCGGTCGGCCTCCTCCAGGTACTGGGTGGTCAGCAGCACGGTCGTGCCGTCCGCCTTCAGCTCGCGCACCGCCTGCCAGATGCGGGCGCGGCTGGCCGGGTCCAGTCCGGTGGTCGGCTCGTCCAGGAAGAGCACGTCGGGACGGCGCAGCAGGCTCGCGGCGAGGTCCAGCCGGCGCCGCATGCCGCCCGAGTACACCGCCGCCTTCCGGTCCGCCGCCTCGGTCAGCCCGAAGCGCTCCAGCAGTTCGTCGGCGCGTGCGGCCGGCCCGCGCACCCGGTGCAGCCGGGCGAACAGCCGCAGGTTCTCCCGGCCGGTGAGGTCCCCGTCGACGGAGGCGTACTGGCCGGTGACCCCGATCCGGCGCCGCACGGCAGCGGCCTCCCGCACGAGGTCGTGCCCGGCGATCCGCGCCGAGCCCCCGTCCGGGCGCAGCAGCGTGGTCAGCAGCCGCACCGCCGTCGTCTTCCCCGCCCCGTTCGGGCCCAGCAGCCCGCAGACCGTGCCCTCGGCCACGGCGAGGTCGAACCCGCGCACGGCCCGTACGGCGCCGAAGCGCTTCTCCAGACCTTCACTAAGTACAGCGTACGTAGTCGTCATGCCGGGACCATATCGCACTCCGTACGGTGTACGTAACTAGGATGGTGGCCGAGGTGATGAGCGATGGCAGTCCGAGGGGCCGTTCCCGAAGTGATCTGGGCACGCCCCGAGCGCGCCGGACGGGGCCCGAAACCGGCGTACACGCGCGACGACATCGCCGCCGCCGCCGTCCGGATCGCCGACGCGCGGGGGCTCGACGCGGTGTCGATGCGGCACGTCGCGGCCGAGCTGGGCTGCGGCACCATGTCGCTGTACAACTACGTCCCCCGCAAGGAGGACCTGCACGAGCTCATGGTGGACGCGGTGAGTGCGGAGCACGAGCTGTGGGAGCCCAGCGGCGACTGGCGCGACGACATGCGCCGCGTGGCCCGCCGGACGCGTGAGCTGATGCACCGGCACCCGTGGCTGCCGCGCCTGATGTCCCCCGTCCACGGGTTCAGCCCGCACGCCCTGCGCTACCTGGAGCACTGCCTGGCCTGCCTGGACCCGCTGGAGGCGGCGTACGGCACCAAGCTGGAGCTGATCGCGATGCTCAACGGCGTCGTGACGACGTACGTCCGCAACGAACTCGACACCGCCGAGCGGGCCCGTGCCCTGCCGTGGTCGCAGGACGAGGAGAACGCGGTCCGCATCGACTACCTGGGCCGCCAGATCGCCTCCGGCGCCTACCCGCGCATGGCGGCGGCGTTCAGCGAGGACCCGGGCCCGGTCGACCTGGAGGCGGTGTTCGAGCGGGCGGTGGAGCGGGTCCTCGACTCCTTCGACCACGCACGGCGGAGCCGGTGAACCACGAGCGCGCCCGGCGCCAGCTGGACCTGATCGCAGGGGTTCTGGAGGCCGCCCGGGCCGACGGCGTCCCGCTGTGGCTGCGCGGCGGCTGGGCCGTGGACTTCTGCCTGGGCGAGGTCACCCGGGACCACGGGGACATCGACTGGTTCGCCTGGGCGAAGGACGCGGCGCCGCTCGCCGCCACCCTCGCCCGGCTCGGCCACACCCCGGTGCCCGGGCCGCCCGCCGACCTCCAGCTGGACTTCGTCAAGGACGGGCTGGAGAGCAGCTTCACCCTGGTCGACCGGGACGCGCGGGGCCGGGTGACCGTCGCCGGCGGGCCCTGGGCCGGTACCCCCTGGCCGGATGGGCTGCTCGGTGCCGAACCCGGCCGGATCGGTGCACTGGAAGCGCCGATCGTCGATCCGCGCGTCCAGATCGAGATCAAGCGCATGATGCCGGTCTGGGACCCCTCCCGGCCCCGCCGCGCCAAGGACGCCGGGGACATCGCCCGGCTGGAGGCCGCCCTGCGCCGGCGGACGAGCGGCTAGAGCAGCGCGAACTGCCCGTCCGGGCCCTCCTCGTGGTGGTCGAGGACCGAGGCGGGGCGGCGGGAGGACTCCGGCACCGGCAGGACGCCCGCCTCCCGCAGCTCGGCCGCCGTGACCGGTGACGTCACCTTCAACTCGTCACGCACGGGCCGCAGTTCGGCCAGCAGGGCGAGGACCGTGATCAGCTCCAGCAGCTCCGACGTCCAGGACTGCGGCCAGGTCGCGGGACGGATCGCGGCGAGCGTGCCCGGCTCGGCCGGCGCGGTGCGCACCGCGAACCAGCTCTCCAGGACCCGTGCCCCGGCCACCTCGTAGTCCCAGGCCTCGGGCGGGACCGGGGAGATACGGCCCTCGTCCAGGTGCAGGGTCTCCTCGTCGCGGTCGTAGTGCAGGGTGAGCGGACGGCTCGGCAGGGGCGCGCGGACGTACGGGCGCCGTCCGCCCGGCAGCCGGGGGCGCTCGCCGTCCCGGCGCATCAGCCACAGCGCCCGGCGGCCCACCTCCACGCCGGCCGCCCACAGTCCGGGGTCGTCGGTGAGGGGGACGGTGAGGCCGGGACCGGCCGCCATGAGGATCCAGGCGAGCACGTCCGGTGCGGAGGGGCGCGTGCCGAGACGGGCCGTCAGATGGTCCAGCAGGCCGGGGGCGAGGTTCGGTTCCGTGCCGCCGGGGCGGCGGTAGAGCGGGCGGACGCGGCCCGGGCGCAGCGTGGGCAGCAGCGCGGTCGCCAGCAGTGGGGCGTGGGCGTCGCCCGTCTCGACCGTGAACACCTGTCGCGCGTCCGCCACCCGCCACAGCTCCGGGCGGGCCGTGTCGATCAGCCGGTGGTCCGGGATCAGCCACTGCTCGTCGAAGGGGGCGGCCAGCACCCGCACCGGCTCCGGGCAGGGCCCCTCGGCGCGCGCGAGCCGCTCGGTGCCGGCGGGGGAACCCGGCAGCTGGCCCACCGCCGACTGGAGCGTACGGGCGCGGGTCGGCTCGAACAGCGCCTCCCGGTCCGGGCCCTCGGCCTTCAGCAGCGCGTCCCAGCGAGCCCTCAGCGAGGCCGGGTCCGGTGCCGTCGGCCAGGCGCGGCCCGGCCGCAGCGGTGCGACGGACCACGGCATGAGGTCCGCCAGCAGCGGAGCGTCGTCGTGCGTCACGCACGGCATGCTACGACAGCGGGTGGCGCCCCCGAAGGGCGCGAGGAACCGCGCTGTCGGCCACCGCGGCCCCGCGGACGACGGACGGCCCCCGCTGAGGCGGCGGAGCGCTCACGCGTCGAGCGTGACGGTGAACGAGAAGCGGTCGCCCCGGTAGTGGATGACCGCCACGTCCAGCACCCGGCCGCCGCTGTCGTACGTGACCCCGGTGTAGTGCAGGATCGGGCTGAGCAGCGGCACGTCGAGCAGCCGGGCCGTCTCCGGGTCGGCGAGCCGGGCCTCCACGGTGTCCGTGATCCGGCTGATGTCCGCCTTGACCACGTCCCGCAGCACCTTGGTCATCGGCCAGCGGACCAGGTCGTCCGGGTCGATGCCCTCGGCCAGTTCGGGGCGGACGTGGTTGACGGCGTGGTTGGTCGGCTCGCCGGTCTTCTCGTCGCTGCGCAGCCGGTGGTACGCCGCCACCTCCGCCAGATCCGGGAAGTACTCGGCGAGCCCGGCCGGCACCGGCACCCGACCGTGGTCGAGCAGCTCGGTCATCATCCCGGACTGCTGGGCCACGATCGCGTCCACCGAGCCCAGCAGCCGCACCGGGGCCCCGCGCCGCGCCCCCGGTTCGATGAACGTGCCGCGCCGCCGGTGCCGGCTGATCAGGCCCTCGTCCTCCAGCTCCTTCAGCGCCTGCCGCATGGTCAGCACGCTCACCCCGTAGTGCTCCGCCAGCCGTTCCTCGGTGGGCAGGCGCAGCGGGGCCTCGGGGGAACGGCCCAGTATCGAGGCGCGCAGCGACTGCGACACCTGATACCACAGCGGCAGCTTGCGGTTCAGGACGATCGAATCCGGGGCGAAAGAGGTCACGCGGCTATCCGTACCTGGCGAAGAACGTTCGGCGCAACGGCGGCGGTCAGCCCCTGAAGTGCCGCTCCAGTCCCTGCCACACGTCGTCGTAGCGCTGCTGGAGGTGGTCGGCGCCTGCCGCCTGCGGGGTGAGCGTCACCGGCCAGCGGGTCTCGAACATGAACGCCAGCCCGTCGTCGAGCTTCTGCGGCTTCAGCTCGGCCGCGCTCGCCCGGTCGAACGTCTCCCGGTCGGGGCCGTGCGCCGACATCATGTTGTGCAGCGAGCCGCCACCGGGCACGAAGCCCTCCGCCTTGGCGTCGTACGCGCCCTCGATCAGGCCCATGTACTCGCTCATCACGTTCCGGTGGAAGTACGGCGGCCGGAAGGTGTCCTCTCCCACCAGCCAGCGCGGCGCGAAGACCACGAAGTCGACGCCGGCCAGGCCCGGGGTGTCCGACGGCGAGGTCAGGACCGTGAAGACGGAGGGGTCCGGGTGGTCGTAGGAGATGGTGCCGATCACATTGAACCGGCGCAGGTCATAGACGTACGGCACATGGTTGCCATGCCAGGCGACCACGTCCAGGGGGCTGTGGTCGTAGGTCGCCGTCCAGAGGTTCCCGCAGAACTTGTTCACCACCTCCACCGGCCCCTCGACGTCCTCGTACGCCGCCACCGGCGCCCGGAAGTCCCGGGGGTTGGCGAGGCCGTTGGCACCGATCGGGCCGAGGTCGGGCAGCCGGAAGGGCGCCCCATAGTTCTCGCACACATAGCCCCGGGCCGACTCATCGAGCAGCTCCACACGGAAGCGCACCCCACGGGGGATCAGCGCGACATGGCCGGGCTCCACGTGAAGCCGGCCGAACTCGGTGTGCAGCAGCAGCCCGCCGCGCTCCGGAACGATCAGCAGCTCGCCGTCGGCGTCGGAGAAGACCCGCTCCATCGAGGCGTTGGCGTGGTACAGGTGCACGGCCATGCCGGTGCGCTGGGTCGCGTCGCCGTTGCCGCCCAGCGTCCACAGACCGGCCAGGAAGTCGGTGCCGGCCGGGGGCTCGGGCAGCGGGTTCCAGCGCAGCCGGTTGGGGTCGGGCACCGCCTCGGTGAAGGGCGCCGTGCGGATCGCGCCGTTGCCGGTGCGGGTGAACGCCGGGTGCGCGGCCGAGGGGCGGATGCGGTAGAGCCAGGAGCGCCGGTTGTGCGCCCGCGGCTCGGTGAACGCCGTACCGCTCAGCTGCTCGGCGTACAGGCCCAGCGGCGCGCGCTGCGGCGAGTTGCGGCCCTCGGGCAGGGCGCCCGGTACCGCCTCCGAGGCGTGCTCGTTGCCGAACCCGGTCAGATACGACAGCCCCTCGGCGGTCTTCCGTGCTCCCCCACGCTCGAACACGCTCGCGCGGGAGGTGCCGCCATCGCTCATCATCGCTCCTTGTGCTCCCGATTCCTATGCATCACCGTAGGAATGAGCGGAGGTCCGCGCAAGAGGGAGCGTGATCCTCCCTCCGGGGTAGGGCCGGAACCAGACTTGAGGGGGATCCGCGGCGCCGGGGCGCTGCTCTACGCTCCCCGTCATGTCGTGGACGAAGTGGACGCGTGGGCCCCTCGCCGCGCTCGCGGTGTGCGTCCTGCTGCCGCTCGGAGCGGCGGCCTGCACCAGCGGTGAGGCGCACGGGGGAACGACCGTCTCGCCGTCGCCCGTGGGGGAGGTCCTGGACGACACCGACGAGACCGGGCGCAATCTGCGCGAGGTGCCCCAGCGGGACGCCCCCGAGGTCGCCGTCGAGGTGACCCCCGACTCGGCCGGCGGCTGGGACGTCCGGCTGACCCTCCGCCACTTCCGGCTCTCCGCGCCCGGCACCCGGCCGGCCGCGGCCATCGGCCGCGGGCTCGCCCACCTGTTCGTCGACGGCCACCGGGTCGCCCGGCTGCGCACACCCGCGTACCACCTGGCCGCCGACCGCGTCCCGCACGGCACCCACCACATCACCGCCCGCCTGTACGCCGACGACGGCACGGTGTGGGCCGTCCGCGGCAAACCGGTCCAGAGCACCGCCGACATCACGGTGTCCGACGCGGAGACGGGCACGGGGTGAGCGCCGGCCGGAACGGCGCCCCCGGCAGATGAGTGCACGGGCCACCCGTCTCCGTACTGTGGGGGGAGGTTCACCGGACCCCGGCGGAAAGGCATCATGAAGCCCGTGCCCCACGCGACATCGCTCCGCCGCGCGCCCGTCCAGCGGCGCAGCGCCGAACGGCTGACCAGGATCCTGGACGCCTGCGCCGAACTCCTCGACGAGGTCGGCTACGACGCCCTGAGCACGCGCGCGGTCGCGCAGCGCGCGGGCGTGCCCATCGGCTCGGTCTACCGCTTCTTCGGCAACAAGCGGCAGATGGCCGACGCCCTCGCCCAGCGCAACCTGGAGCGGTACACCGAGCGTGTCACCGAGCGGCTGAGGAAGGCCGGCCAGGAGGACTGGCGGGCCGCCATGGACGCCGTCCTGGACGAGTACCTGGGCATGAAGCGCACGGCGCCCGGCTTCTCCCTGGTGGACTTCGGCAACCAGATCCCGGTCGGCTCCCGTCACACCGAGCCCAACACCCGGGTCGCCGACCGGCTCACCGACCTGCTCGCCGGCTATCTCGGCCGCACCCCCGACACGGACCTGCGGCGGGTGTTCCTGGTCGCCGTGGAGAGCGCCGACGCCCTCGTCCAGCTGGCCTTCCGGATCGACCCGCAGGGCGACGAGGCGGTCATCGCGGAGACCCGGGAACTGCTCCGGGCGTACCTGGCGCGCGTACTGGACTGAGGCGCGGCCGACCGAAGCGGTATGCCGTCCGGCGGTGCGGCCGGGGGTCCGGTGCGGGGGAGCGGTACGGGTCGGCCGGGTTGGTGTCTGGTGGTCGGTGGGGGTGGGTCGGCGTGCCGCCCGGGGGTCCGGTGCGGGGGAGCGGTATGGGTCGGCCGGGTTGGTGTCTGGTGGTCGGTGGGGGTGGGTCGGTGTGCCGCCCGGGGGTCCGGCGGGGGAGCGGTATGGGTCGGCCGGGTTGGTGTCTGACGCCCGGTGCCGCTGGATCAGCTTGTCGCCCGGGGGTCCGGTGCCGGGCGGTTGGAGTACCGCCCCGCACCCGACGGACTGGTCCGGGCCGGTCGGCGGGAGCGTTCCGGCGGACGAGGCGTGCGCGGGGCCTCCCCTCCGGGCATACCGGTCGGTATGCTCGGCCCAGCCGGTCCGCCCGCCCGTGCGCGGGCGACCCCGTCGCCGACCCTCCGGAGGACCCGTGTCCCGCACCGCCCTGCGAATCTGCCCCCTGTGCGAGGCCACCTGCGGGCTGACCCTCACCATCGAGGGCACCCGCGTCACCGGCGCCCGAGGTGACCGGGACGACGCCTTCAGCAAGGGGTTCCTCTGCCCCAAGGGCGCCGCCTTCGGTGCCGTCGACGGCGACCCCGACCGGCTGCGCGCCCCGCTCGTCCGGGAGAACGGCAGCCTGCGCGAGGCCACCTGGGAGGAGGCCTTCGACGCGGTCGCCGCGGGCCTGCGCCCGGTCGTGGAGCGGTACGGCCCCGACGCCGTGGGCGTGGTCCTCGGCAACCCCAACGTGCACACCATGGCCGGCGCCCTCTACCCGCCGGTCCTGCTCGGCGCCCTGCGCACCCGCAGCCTGTTCACCGCCTCCACGGTCGACCAGATGCCCAAGCACGTCTCCAGCGGACTGCTGTTCGGGGATGCCAACGCCATCCCGGTGCCCGACCTCGACCACACCGACCACCTGCTGCTCATCGGCGCCAACCCCCTGGAGTCCAACGGCAGTCTGTGCACCGCCCCCGACTTCCCCGGCAGGCTCAAGGCCCTCAGGGCGCGCGGCGGCCGGCTCACCGTCGTGGACCCGCGCCGCACCCGCACCGCGAAACTCGCCGACCGCCACCTGGCGATACGCCCCGGCACCGACGCCCTGCTGCTCGCCGCGCTGGCCCACACCCTCTTCGAGGAGGACCTGGCCGACCTGCGGCACCTCGCCCCGCACGTCCAAGACCTCCCCCAACTCCGGGACGCCCTGCGCGACTTCACTCCCGAGGCCGTGGCGCCCGCCTGCGACCTCGACGCCGGCGTCATCCGCACCCTCGCCCGCGAACTCGCCGCCGCCCCGGCCGCCGCCGTCTACGCCCGCATCGGCAGCTGCACCGTCCCGCACGGCACCCTGGCCAGCTGGCTGGTCGACGTCCTCAACATCCTCACCGGCAATCTGGACCGGCCCGGCGGCGCGCTCTTCCCGCAGGCCGCCACCGACAAGACGCCCCGCCCGGCGGGCCCCGGCCGCGGCTTCGCGCTCGGCCGCTGGCACTCGCGGGTGAGCGGACACCCGGAGGCGAAGGGGGAGTTGCCGCTCTCCGCGCTCGCCGAGGAGATCGACACCGCGACCGACGAGGGCACACCGGTCCGCGCGCTGATCGCCGTCGCCGCCAACCCCGTGCTCTCCGCACCCGACGGCGACCGGCTCGACAAGGCCCTGGACGCCCTGGACTTCATGGTCAGCGTCGACCCGTACCTCAACGAGACCTCGCGCCACGCCCACGTCGTCCTGCCCCCGCCGCCGCCCTCCCAGAGCCCGCACCACGACTTCGCCTTCAACACCCTGGCCGTGCGCAACCAGGTCCGCTACACCCGCCCCGCCGTCCCGCTGGAGCCCGGCCGCATGGCCGAGACCGAGATCCTCGCCCGGCTGATCCTGGCCGCCACGGGGATGCACGGCGCCGACCCCGGCGCCGTCGACGCGATGGTCATCGACCAGACCCTCGGCAAGGCCGTCCAGGACCCGCACGGGCCGGTGCACGGCCGCGACCCGCACGACCTCGCCGCGCAGCTGACCGGCGACAACGGCCCCGAGCGGCGGCTCGACATGATGCTGCGCCTCGGCCCGTACGGAGACGGCTTCGGCGCCCGCCCCGACGGGCTGACCCTGGCGAAGCTGCTCGCCCACCCGCACGGCATCGACCTCGGCCCGCTGCGCCCGCGTCTGCCGCAGCCGCTGAAGACCCGCAGCGGCAAGGTCGAGCTGCTGCCCGGGCCCATCGCCGGCGACCTGCCCCGGCTCCGCGCGGCGCTGCGCGAGCGGCCGGCGGGCCTCGTCCTCGTCGGCCGCCGCCATCTGCGCTCCAACAACAGCTGGATGCACAACGTGCCGGCGCTCACCGGCGGCAGCAACCGCTGCACCGTCCACATCCATCCCGAGGACGCGGCCCGCCTCGGCGTCCGGGACGGCGCGGACGTGCGGGTGAAGGGCGCCGGGGGAGAGGTGGTGGTTCCCGCGGAGGTCACCGACGGCGTCCGGCCCGGCGTGGTGAGCCTGCCGCACGGCTGGGGCCACGACCGGCCCGGCACCCGGCTGAGCCACGCCTCCACCGACCCCGGCGTCAACGTCAACCAGTTGCTCGACGGCAGCCTGCTCGACCCGCTGTCGGGCAACGCGGTCCTCAACGGCGTACCCGTTGAGCTCGCAGCGGTCGTAGCACAGCCGTGACCTGGACTTTTGCGCTTATTGCTCGCACGTCGACATCTTGTTAACGCCGTTTGAACGGACCTAACGTCATCGCACCGCCGACCCCCAGGTGGGATGTTCAAGGGCGAACGTTAGGTATCCACTCATGCTGACCATCCTCGGCTTCGCCATGATCGCGACCTTCCTGGTCCTGATCATGCTGAAGAAGATGTCGCCGATCGCGGCGCTCGTGCTCATACCCGCGCTCTTCTGCGTGTTCGTGGGCAAGGGCGCCAAGCTCGGTGACTACGTCATCGACGGCGTCACCGGCCTCGCCCCCACCGCGGCGATGCTCATGTTCGCGATCGTCTACTTCGGTGTGATGATCGACGTCGGCCTCTTCGACCCGGTCGTGCGGGGCATTCTCAAGTTCTGCAAGGCCGACCCGCTGCGGATCGTCGTCGGCACGGCGGTCCTCGCCGCGATCGTCTCCCTGGACGGCGACGGCTCCACCACCTTCATGATCACCGTCTCGGCGATGTACCCGCTGTACAAGCGCCTGAAGATGTCCCTGGTCGTGATGACCGGCGTCGCCGCCATGGCCAACGGCGTGATGAACACGCTGCCGTGGGGCGGCCCCACCGCCCGCGCCGCCACCGCGCTGAAGCTCGACGCCAGTGACATCTTCGTGCCGATGATCCCGGCCCTCGCCATGGGCCTGCTGTTCGTCTTCGCCCTCGCCTACGTCCTCGGCCGCCGCGAGCGCAAGCGGCTCGGTGTGCTCACGCTGGACGAGGTGCTGGTGGAGGAGACCGAGACCGTGCTGGTCGGCGCCGGTGCCGGCAAGGGCGTGCAGAAGACCGGCGGTTCCGGCCCGGGCGCCGGCCTGCCCGACGAGCCCGCGGGCGAGAGCTTCCAGGGCCTGGACCCCGACCGCCCCACCCTGCGCCCCAGGCTCTACTGGTTCAACGCGCTGCTCACGGTCGTCCTGCTCACCGCCATGATCATGGAGTGGCTGCCGATCCCGGTGCTGTTCCTGCTCGGCGCCGCCCTGGCCCTGACCGTCAACTTCCCGCACATGCCGGACCAGAAGGCCCGGATCGCCGCCCACGCCGAGAACGTCCTCAACGTCTCCGGCATGGTCTTCGCCGCCGCCGTCTTCACCGGGGTCCTCCAGGGCACCGGCATGGTCGACCACATGGCCACGTGGCTGGTGGACAACATCCCCGACGGCATGGGCCCGCACATGGCCGTCGTCACCGGCGTGCTGAGCATCCCGCTCACCTACTTCATGTCCAACGACGGCTTCTACTTCGGTGTCCTGCCGGTGCTCGCCGAGGCGGGCCAGGCGCACGGCGTCTCCGCCGTGGAGATCGCCCGCGCCTCGATCGTCGGCCAGCCGCTGCACATGTCCAGCCCGCTCGTGCCGGCTGTGTACGTCCTGGTGGGCATGGCCAAGGTGGAGTTCGGCGACCACACCCGGTTCGTGGTCAAGTGGGCCGCGCTCACCTCCCTCGTGGTGCTCGGAGCGGGCGTCCTGTTCGGCATCATCTGATCTCTCCAGGAGGACACATGGGGCCCGGCGGGAACCGCGGCTGGCTGCTCCGCCTCGTCATCGCCTTCGGCTGCGCGCAGGGGGCGGTGTCGATGGCCCGGCCCGCCGTCTCCTACCGGGCCCTGGCGCTGGGCGCCGACGAACGGGCGGTCGGTGTCATCGCCGGTGTCTACGCCCTGCTGCCGCTGTTCGCCGCCGTACCGCTCGGCCGGCGCACCGACCACGGCCGCTGCGCGCCCCTGCTGCCGGCCGGCGTGGTCCTCATCGCCGCCGGCTGCGCGCTCAGCGGGCTCGCCGGCTCGCTGTGGGCGATGGCCCTGTGGAGCGGGGTGATGGGGCTCGGGCACCTCTGCTTCGTGATCGGCGCCCAGTCGCTGGTGGCCCGCCAGTCCGCACCGCACGAACAGGACCGCAACTTCGGCCACTTCACCATCGGCGCCTCCCTCGGTCAGCTCATCGGCCCCGTCGCCGCGGGCGCCCTCATCGGCGGCCCGGACATGGCCCGCAGCAGCGCGCTCGCGCTCGTCGTGGCGGGAGCGGGCGCGGCGGCCGCGTTCACCTCCCTGTGGCGCATCGAGGACCGTACGGCCGTCGACACCGGTGCGCGCGGCGGCGGGCGGGTGCCGGTCGGCGGCATCCTGCGTGCCCGGGGCGTGCCCGCGGGCATGCTGATCAGCCTGTCGGTGCTGTCGGCGACGGACATCCTGACCGCCTATCTGCCGGTGGTCGGCGAGCACCGGGGCATCGCGCCCTCGGTGATCGGCGTCCTGCTCAGCCTCCGGGCCGGCGCCACCATCGCCTGCCGGCTCGTCCTCACCCCGCTGCTGCGGCTGCTCGGCCGGCCCGCGCTGCTGACCGTGACCTGCCTGCTGGCGGCCCTGCTCTGCGCGGGGGTGGCGCTGCCGGTGCCGGTGTGGGCGCTCGGCGTGATGCTCACGGTCCTCGGCTTCTGCCTGGGCGTGGGCCAGCCGCTGTCGATGACGACGGTGGTGCAGGCCGCGCCGGCCGAGGCCCGCTCCACCGCGCTCGCCCTGCGGCTGACCGGCAACCGGCTGGGCCAGGTCGCCGCCCCGGCCGCCGCCGGCCTGGTCGCCGGTCTGGCGGGTGTGGCTGCGCCGTTCGTGATGCTGGGGGCGCTGCTGCTGGTGTCGTCGGGGGTGGCGCTGCGCTCGCCGGGCCGGCCCGGGGAGTCGTCCGGGCGGGTGACCGGGAAGCGGCCGAAGCGCCCGGGATTGCGCCGCACGAGCGATCTCTGACGGCGCGTCGGGCGTCAGTGCCGTGGGCCGCGCGGCCCATGAAGCAGAGTCCAGGCGAACGAGCGATTTGTATGAAAATCGTCTGAACTCGGAGGATCGCGCATGCCCACCATGACCCCACGTGCCGTCGGCCCCCGCGCGGGCGCCACAGTCGTCCTCACCGCCCTCGCCGCGGCGGGCGCGTCATGGGTGGCGGCGCCGAGCGCGGTGGCCCAGGGGGAGAACGGCGACATCAGGATCCACGACGAGCGTCACCTCCACGGAACGCCGCTCGTCGGGTCGGCCAAGGACGATCCCGTGGTGTGCAGGTTCTATCTGGAGGCCGTCAACTTCGACACGCTCACCAGCATCGCCTACACCATCACCCCGCAGCCTCCGCTTTCCACCGCCGCCACGGTCGCCGGCACCATCCAGCTCGCCGGGGGTGCCGGGCACACCGACGCGCTGGGCCTTTCGGACGGCCAGTACAAGATCAGTTGGCTCGTGGGCACCCCCGCCGCCCTGAAGGAGAAGGTCTTCCACGTCAACTGCAAGGACGGGCGCCACGAGGGGGAGCACGGCCCGGGCGGGCAGATCTCCGACGGCCGGCACGACGACTCCGACGGCCGGCACGACAACGACGCGTCCTGGGGCAAGAGCGACCAGGACGGCCCCAGGGGCGGGGTGCACGCGGGCGGGGGCGGTCTCATCGACACGGCCGCCGCCTACGCCCCGGTGGCCGCCGCGGGCGCGGTGGGCCTGGTCGCCGTCTGCGGTGTCCTGTACATCCGGCTGATCCGCCGGCGTCCCCATGGCGCCGCGTAGGTACCGACGCAGGCCCTGGTACCGGACCCGCGCCTACCGTCTCGCCAGGACGGCCCTGCTGGTGTTCGTCCTGGTGACGGTGGGCTCGCGCTGCGGGGCGGGCGGCGCGGCGGCAGGGCCCGGGCCGCACGCCGTGGCGGCCGGCAAGGACTCCGCCGGCGCCGAGCAGGCCTCGGCCCCTCCGCGCCGCCGCCCCGCCCGCTGCCCCGGTCCCGGCCGACGTCCTTCCGCGTCCCCTCCCTGGGCATCGACGCCCCGATCACCCCGCTGCGCCTCGACCGGAACCGGGAGCTGGAGACACCGCCCGTCGACCGGCCGCACCTGGTCGGCTGGTACCAGGGCGGCCCCACGCCCGGCGAGGCCGGCACCGCCGTCGCCGTCGGCCACCGCGACACCCGGACCGGGCCCGCCGTCTTCGCCGGGCTCGCCCAGGTCCGGCCCGGCAAGCCCATCGAGGTCCGGCGGGCGGACGGCCGTACCGCCGTCTACTCCGTGGACCGGGTGAAGGTCTACGACAAGGCCGGCTTCCCCGACGAGGAGGTCTACGGCGCCACCGGACGCCCGGAACTGCGGGTGCTCACCTGCGGCGGCCTGTTCAGCAGGCGGACCGGCTACACCAGCAACGTGGTGGTCTTCGCCCATCTGACCGCGACCAGGTGACCGGTGGACCGGCCGGTGCGGACGCCCCGCCCGCACCGGCCGGTCCTTCCGCGATGATGTCCCGGGGCGTCCGCGGCCCGGGAATGTCTGGCGCAGGAAAACTATCATCGCTAGTTTGTGTGCCGGACGACGCGGACCCGCCGGGAGGACACAGCAATGAAGGCACACGACGGCCTGTACATCGACGGCGCCTGGCGCCCCGCCGAGAGCAGGGACGAGATCGAGGTCGTCAACCCCGCCGACGAGCAGGTCATCGCCCGGGTCCCGGCCGGCTCGGCCCTGGACGTCGACACCGCCGTACGCGCCGCGCGGGCCGCGCTCCCCGCCTGGGCCGCCACGCCCCCGGCCGAACGCGCCGCGCGCCTGGCCGCCCTCCGGGACGCCCTCGTGGCCCGCAAGGACGAGATCGCCGAGACGGTCACCGCGGAACTCGGCTCGCCCCTGCCGTTCTCCCAGGCCGTGCACGCGGCCGTGCCGATCGCGGTCGCGGGCTCCTACGCCGAACTGGCCGCCTCCCACCCCTTCGAGGAGAAGGTCGGCAACTCCACGGTCCTGCACGAGCCGATCGGCGTGGTCGGCGCCATCACTCCCTGGAACTACCCCCTCCACCAGATCGTCGCCAAGGTCGCCCCGGCCCTCGCCGCCGGCTGCACGATCGTCGTCAAGCCCGCCGAGAACACCCCGCTCACCGCCCGACTGTTCGCCGAGGCGGTACACGAGTCCGGCGTGCCCGGGGGCGTGTTCAACCTGGTCACCGGCCTCGGCCCGGTCGCCGGCCAGGCCCTCGCCGAGCACCCGGGCGTCGACCTGGTCTCCTTCACCGGCTCCACGGCCGTCGGCCGGCGGATCGGCGCGGTGGCGGGAGCCGCCGTCAAGAAGGTGGCCCTCGAACTCGGCGGCAAGTCCGCCAACGTCATCCTGCCGAGCGCCGACCTCGCCAAGGCCGTGAACGTCGGTGTCGCCAACGTGATGTCCAACTCCGGTCAGACGTGCAGCGCCTGGACCCGCATGCTCGTCCACCGCGACCGGTACGCCGAGGCCGTCGAACTCGCCGCGACCGCCGCCGCCAAGTACGGCGACCGCATCGGACCGCTCGTCAGTGCCCGGCAGCAGGACCGGGTGCGCGGCTACATCGAGAAGGGCATCGCCGAGGGCGCCCGGCTCGTCGCGGGCGGCCCCGAATCCCCGCGCGAGCGAGGCTGGTTCGTCAGCCCGACGGTCTTCGCGGACGTCACCCCCGACATGACCATCGCCCAGGAGGAGATCTTCGGCCCGGTCCTGTCGGTCCTGAGGTACGACGACGAGGAGGACGCCCTGCGCATCGCCAACGGCACGGTGTACGGCCTCGCGGGCGCCGTCTGGGCCGCCGAGGAGGCCGAGGCGGTGGCCTTCGCGCGCCGCATGGACACCGGTCAGGTCGACATCAACGGCGGCCGGTTCAACCCCCTCGCGCCCTTCGGCGGTTACAAGCAGTCCGGCGTCGGCCGGGAACTCGGCGCGCACGGACTCGCCGAGTACCTCCAGACCAAGTCCCTCCAGTTCTGAGGAGTTCCGTCACCCATGGCCGTACGAGCCGCCGTCCTGCCCGCCATCGGCGCCCCGCTGGAGATCACCGGCATCGAGCTGCCCGACCCGGGCCCCGGCCAGGTCCGGGTCCGCCTCGCCGCCGCGGGCGTCTGCCACTCCGACCTCTCCCTGTCCGACGGCACCATGCGGGTGCCGGTCCCGGCCGTCCTCGGCCACGAGGGCGCGGGCACGGTCGTCGCCGTCGGGGAGGGCGTCACCCATGTCTCACCCGGGTCCCCGGTCGTCCTCAACTGGGCGCCCTCCTGCGGGCGTTGCCACGCCTGCGCGCTGGGCGAGGTCTGGCTGTGCGCGAACGCGCTGAACGGCGCGGCCGACGTCTACGCCCGCACGGCCGACGGCACCGACCTGCACCCCGGGCTGAACGTGGCCGCGTTCGCCGAGGAGACGGTGGTGGCCGCGTCCTGCGTGCTGCCGCTGCCGGACGGCGTGCCGCTGGTGGACGCCGCCCTCCTGGGCTGCGCCGTCCTCACCGGCTACGGCGCGGTGCACCACTCGGCGCGGGTCCGCTCCGGCGAGACGGTCGCCGTGTTCGGCGTCGGCGGAGTCGGTCTCGCCACCCTGCAGTCGGCCCGCATCGCGGGGGCGTCCCGGATCATCGCCGTCGACGTCTCCCCGGAGAAGGAGGAACTGGCCCGCGCCGCCGGCGCCACGGACTACGTCCTCGCCTCCGAGAACACCCCGCGCGAGATCCGCGGCCTCACCGGCAAGCAGGGCGTCGACGTCTCCGTGGAGTGCGTGGGCCGCGCGGTCTCCATCCGGGCGGCCTGGGAGTCCACGCGCCGGGGCGGGCGGACGACTGTCGTCGGCATCGGCGGCAAGGACCAGCAGGTCACCTTCAACGCCCTGGAGCTCTTCCACTGGGGCCGCACCCTCTCCGGCTGCGTCTACGGCGACAGCGACCCGTCCCGTGACGTGCCGCTCCTGGCCGAGCACGTGCGGGAGGGCCGTCTGGACCTCTCGCTGCTGGTCACCGACCGGATCACCCTGGAGGACATCCCGAAGGCCTTCGAGAACATGCTGGCGGGGAAGGGGGGACGAGCGGTGGTCGTCTTCTGAGGCCGAGCCCCCGAAGGGACGCGGGGGACCGCGCGGGCAGCCGCGCCGGCACCGGCACCCGGCCCGGTGCCCCGGCCCCTCAGCCGGTCTGCAGCCAAGGCCGCCCGGAAATGCCGAGCAGCTCGGAGAACACCCGCTCCCCCGACGCGGTCACCGTGACCGCCCGCCCCGACCCCACCCGGACACACCACCCCGCCTCCAGCGCCCGCCGGCACAGCGCCGCCCCCGCCGCCCCGGCCAGGTGCGGTCGCCGTTCCGTCCAGTCGAGGCACGCGCGGGCCAGGGGGCGCCGGCCGCCGCGGTCCAGGGGAACCCCCGCCGCGGCGAACCACGCCACCCCCGCGTCCGTCAGCGCGAATCCGGTGTCCTGCCGCAGCAGCCCCCGCCGGGTCAGCGCGTCGGTGAGCACGATCCCGAGACGCCCGGCGAGATGGTCGTAACAGGTCCGCCCCCGGGCCATGGCGGCCCCGGCGCTCGCCTCGCGCAGGGTGCGCGGAGGGCGCCGTGCCGCCTCCGGGGGCACCTGCGCGGCGAGGTCCTCGACCACCTGCGCGACCCGCGCGTCGGCCAGCCGCACGTACCGGTGCCGCCCCTGCCGTTCCTCCCTGAGCAGCCCGCCGGCCACCAGCTTGCCGAGGTGCTCGCTCAGCGTGGACGGTGCCACTCCGGCGTGCCGGGCCAGCTCACCGGCCGTCCACGCCCGCCCGTCCAGCAGCGCCAGCAGGCACGCGGCCCGGGTCCGGTCGGCGATCAGCCCGGCCAGCGCCGCCAGCCCGGCCGCCTGGGGATTCTCGGTGCTCATGCCCCCAGCATGCGGCAGCGGTACTTCGGCGGCGGCCGAAGTGCCGCCGGCCCCCGGCGTCCTCATAGCCCGGGGTGGGGGCAGTCGGCGGGGTCCTGGGCGCTCGCGTCGTCCATGAAGCCGCCGACGCCGATGGAGGTGGCCTGCGCGGGCGGCCGGCCGGCGTCGAGCATCGCGCCGTAGCTCATGCCCCGGCATGCGGCAGCGTTGCTTCGGCGGCGGCCGAAGTGCCGCCGGCCCCCGCGTCCTCACACCCGGACCTGCCGGTACTGGTGGGCCAGTCCGTCCAGCAGCGCGGTGAGTCCCGCCTCGAAGGCCCGTTCGTCGATCTTCTCCTGCTGTTCGGCGAGGAGGTGGGCCTGGCCGAGGTGGGGGTAGTCGGCGGGGTCGTAGGCGCTCGCGTCGTCCACGAAGCCGCCGGCGAAGGAGCCGAGCGCCGAGCCCATGATGAAGTAGCGCATCAGCGCGCCGATGGAGGTGGCCTGCGCCGGCGGCCAGCCGGCGTCGACCATCGCGCCGTAGACCGCGTCGGCCAGCCGCAGCGCGGCCGGGCGGCGGCCGGGGCCCCGGGCGAGGACGGGGACGATGTTCGGGTGGTCGCGCAGGGCGGCCCGGTAGGAGACGGCCCAGTCGTGCAGCGCCGTCCGCCAGTCCCGGCCGTCCTCGAACATCGACAGGTCGACCTGGGCGCTGACCGAGTCCGCGACCGCCTCCAGGATCTCGTCCTTGGTGCGGAAGTGGTTGTAGAGCGAGGGTCCGCTCACTCCCAGCTCGGCGGCGAGCCGGCGCGTGGACACGGCCGCCAGCCCCTCCCGGTCCACGAGGTCCCGGGCCGTCTCGACGATCCGGTCGGTGCTGAGGAGGGGCTTGCGCGGTCGGGCCATGGCGCACATAGTAGGGCTGCGCATGGAAACTAGCAGTGCTAATTTAAATGTACGGCTTTCAAGATCCGTGGTGGATGGAGTGATCTCGTGGTGTACCTGGGGCTCGACGAGGAGCAGACGGCCGTACGGCGACTCGCCCGGGACTTCGTGGAGCGCGAGATCGCCCCGCACGTGGTCGCCTGGGACCGCGCCGAGGAGGTCGACCGGGGCATCGTGAAGAAGCTCGGCGAGGTCGGCTTCCTCGGTCTGACCGTGCCCGAGGAGTACGGCGGCTCCGGCGGCGACCACCTCTCCTACTGCCTGGTCACCGAGGAACTGGGGCGCGGCGACTCCTCGGTCCGCGGGATCGTCTCCGTCTCCCTCGGGCTCGTCGCCAAGACGATCGCCGCCTGGGGGAGCGAGGAGCAGAAGCGGCGCTGGCTGCCCGGGCTCACCGCGGGCGAGTACGTCGGCTGCTTCGGGCTCACCGAGCCGGGCACCGGCTCCGACGCGGGCAACCTCACCACCCGGGCGGAGCGCGACGGCGACGACTACGTCGTGAACGGCACCAAGATGTTCATCACCAACGGCACCTGGGCCGACGTGGTGCTGCTCTTCGCCCGCTCCACCGACGCCCCCGGCCACAAGGGCGTGTCCGCGTTCCTCGTCCCCGCCGACACCCCCGGCCTGACCCGCCGTACCGTCCACGGCAAGCTGGGCCTGCGCGGCCAGGCCACCGCCGAA
This sequence comes from Streptomyces sp. NPDC004658, assembly GCF_040609555.1. Taxonomy (NCBI): domain Bacteria; kingdom Bacillati; phylum Actinomycetota; class Actinomycetes; order Kitasatosporales; family Streptomycetaceae; genus Streptomyces; species Streptomyces sp. NPDC004658. The sequence continues at coordinate 65,248 of NZ_JBEXKG010000014.1, read as the reverse complement.
CTGGTCCTGGAGGACGTGCGGGTGCCCGCCTCGGCGATGCTCGGCCCGGAGGGCAAGGGCTTCTCCGTCGCCATGTCCGCGCTCGCCAAGGGGCGGATGTCGGTGGCCGCCGGCTGCGTCGGGATAGCCCAGGCCGCCCTGGACGCGGCCGTGCAGTACGCCGGTGAGCGCGAGCAGTTCGGCAAGCCGATCGCCCGTCACCAGCTGGTGCAGGAGCTGATCAGCGACATCGCCGTCGACGTGGACGCGGCCCGGCTGCTGACCTGGCGGGTGGCCGACCTCATCGACCGCGGCGAGCCGTTCGCCGTGGAGTCCTCCAAGGCCAAGCTGTTCGCCTCCGAGGCCGCGGTGCGCGCCGCCAACAACGCCCTCCAGGTCTTCGGCGGCTACGGCTACATCGACGAGTACCCGGCCGGCAAGCTCCTGCGCGACGCTCGCGTGATGACCCTCTACGAGGGCACCAGCCAGATCCAGAAGCTCCTCATCGGCCGCTCCCTGACCGGGGTCTCGGCCTTCTGAGTACGCGCCGCACACGGTTCTGAGTATCCCGGCGGATGTGGCGCGGGCCACGTCCGCCGATGCTGGGGCCATGAGTGACACACCGGTCAAGCAGCAGAGCACGGCCGCCTTCTACGGCCAGGCCGTCGCCTCCTTCGCGATCGCCATGGCGGCCACCGCCATCGGCATCGCCCGGCTCGACGCCAGTGCCTGGGTCCGCGGCTTCCTGGGGATCGCCGTCCTGTACCTCGTCACCTCCGCCTTCACCCTCGCCAAGGTGATCCGGGACCGGCAGGAGGCCGGGCAGATCGTCAGCCGCGTCGACCAGGCCCGGCTGGAGAAGCTGCTCGCCGAGCACGACCCCTTCGAGAAGCTCTGAGGCGACGTGGCTAAGCGCCCGCTCACTGTCGGCGGTATGGTGGTGCTCCTGTCACCGAGAGGGGCGAGCGAGCGATGAGTACGGCGCAGGATACGACCGGCGGCGAAGTGGAGCCGTGGGAAGAGGTCACCCCTGACGCGGCCCGGCGGCTGCTCGTCGCCGCCGTGGAGGCCTTCGCCGAGCGTGGCTATCACGCGACGACGACCCGTGACATCGCGGGCCGCGCCGGCATGAGCCCGGCCGCGCTCTACATCCACTACAAGACCAAGGAAGAGCTGCTCCACCGGATCAGCCGCATCGGCCACGACAAGGCCCTCGACATCCTGCGCACCGCGGCACGGCGGGAGGGCACCGCGGCCGAGCGGCTGGCCGACGCGGTCGGCTCCTTCGTCCGCTGGCACGCGGGCCGGCGCACCACCGCGCGGGTCGTGCAGTACGAACTCGACGCCCTCGGCCCCGAGGCCCGCGCGGAGATCGTCGCGCTGCGCCGCCAGGTGGACGCGGAGGTGCGCGGGATCATCGAGGACGGCGTGGCCTCGGGCGAGTTCGACGTGCTGGACGTCCAGGGCACCACGCTCGCCGTGCTGTCGCTGTGCATCGACGTGGCCCGCTGGTTCAACGTGAACGGCCCGCGCACCCCCGAGGAGGTCGGCGCGCTCTACGCCGACCTCGTGCTGCGCATGGTCGGGGCCCGCTAGGCCCGGTCTACAGGTAGTACCGGGACACCGACTCGGCGACGCACACCGGCTTGTCGCCGCCCTCGCGCTCCACGGTGAACGCGACCGTCACCTGCACACCGCCGGTGACGTCCTCGACGCCGGTGATCTTCCCGGTGGCGCGCAGCCGGGAGCCGACGGGCACGGGGGCGGGGAAACGGACCTTGTTCGTCCCGTAGTTGACGCCCATCTTCACGCCCTCGACCTGGATGAGCCGCGGCCCGAACAGCGGGAGCAGGGACAGGGTGAGGTAGCCGTGGGCGATGGTGGTCCCGAACGGTCCGGCGGCGGCCTTCTCCGGGTCCACGTGGATCCACTGGTGGTCCCCGGTCGCCTCGGCGAACAGGTCGATCCGCTTCTGGTCGATCTCCACCCAGTCGGTGGGGCCCAGCTCCTCGCCCACGGCCGCCCTCAGCTCGTCGGGGGAGGTGAAGGTCCTCGGTTCTGCCATGTTCCCGGCCTCTCGCTCGCGTCTCTAAGCAACTGCTTAGCATGGTCGCGTGAGAGGTCGATGTCAACGGACCGCCGGCCGGCCGGGTCGGTAATCTCTGAGGGGTGCCCCAGATTCCCGAGAAGATCCACGAGCTGACCGTCGGCCAGTTGTCCGCCCGCAGCGGAGCCGCGGTGTCCGCCCTGCACTTCTACGAGTCCAAGGGACTGATCTCCAGCCGCCGGACCCCCGGCAACCAGCGCCGCTACAGCCGGGACACCCTGCGCCGCGTCGCCTTCGTCCGCGCGGCCCAGCGGGTGGGCATCCCGCTCGCCACGATCCGGGAGGCCCTCGCCGAACTGCCCGAGGAACGGACGCCGACCCGGGAGGACTGGGCGCGCCTGTCCGAGAAGTGGCGTTCGGAACTGGACGAGCGCATCCAGCAGCTGAACCGGCTGCGCGACCATCTCACCGACTGCATCGGATGCGGCTGCCTGTCGATGGAGACGTGCGTGCTGTCCAACCCGGACGACGTGTTCGGCGAACGGCAGACCGGATCGCGGCTGATGGCCGAGCGGCGCTGAGGCGGAAGGAGGCCGGCCGGTGCCCCGCTCGTGCCCGGCGGTGCGCCCGTCAGACCGCGTCGGCCGCCGCGGCCAGGATCCGGGCCAGCTCTTCGGGCCGGGAGACCATGGGCCAGTGGCCCGCGTCGAGGTCGGCGAAGTCGACATGCTTGGCCCGGGCGAGCTCCGGGACGTCACCGCCGCCGATCCACTCCCGCGCCTGAGCGGGCGTGAACTCCGGGCACACGACCAGGACCGGGACGTCGTAGCGCCGTTCGTCCGCCAGCCGCACCACGCCCTTGGCGACCGCCGCCGGTACGGGGATCGCGGCGGCCGCCAGCCCCCGCCGGGCCTCGTCGTCCAGGTCGGCGGTCTCCGGCCCCTCGAAGGGGCCCCAGTCCGGGAAGGGCACGACGCCGTCGCGCACCTCGAAGAAGTCGGCGTACGTGTGGCCGTCGGAGAACGGGAAGCCGCCGATGAGGGCGACCTTGGCCAGCCGCTCCGGCCGCCGGTCGGCGGCCAGCCAGGCCAGCGTGCAGGCGGCGGAGTGCCCGACCACCATCGGCCTGTCCGCCGCCGCGTCCACCGCGGCCAGCACCGCCGCCACCTGGTCCTCCAGCGTGGCCGACGAGGAGCCGTCCCCCTGGCCGGGCAGGGTGAGCGGCACCGGGCGATGGCCGAGCGACTCCAGCGTGGACGCCACGCGGTCCCACACGGACGCGTTCAGCCACAGGCCGCCGATGAGCAGGATGTCCATGGTCGGTTCCCCTTCTTCCAGGTCGTGGAGGTCACCGTAGGAGGGGTTCCGGACGAAGCACTGCCGGATTCTCCCGCGACCACCGTCGGACCGGCGCGGCGGACGAAACTCTTTCAAGGGCCCGGAGCCCGGCATGATCCGAACGAGAGGCCTTAGCCTGCACGGGTGCCGAACGATCTCAGTCCCACCGCGCGAGCGCTGCGCGCCCTGGAGATCCTCCAGGCCCGCCCCGGTACGACGGCCGGCGAACTCGCCGAGCGGCTGGGCGTCACGGAGCGGGCCGCGCGCCGGTACGTCGGCATCCTCCGCGAGGCCGGCATCACCGTGGAGTCGACGCGGGGGCCGTACGGCGGGTACCGGCTGGGACGCGGGACGCGGCTGCCGCCCGTCCACTTCACGCAGTCCGAGGCCCTCGCCCTGGTGATGGCGGTTCTCGGTGGCCGGGCCGCCGCGGCCGACGACCTGGTGGGCACCGCCCTGGGCAAGGTCGTCAAGGCCCTGCCGGAGAGCGTCGGCCGGCAGGCGGCCCTGCTGCGGGAGTACGCGGCGGCCGCACCGGACCCGTACGCGGTCCGCCCGGACCCGGCCGTCACCGGCGAACTCGTCGCCGCCGTCGCCGCCCGGCGCCGTGTGTCGGTCACCTACCGCGGCGAGAGCGGTGACGAGTGGGAGGCGGAGGTCGATCCCTGGTCCGTCGTCGTCCGCCACGGACGCTGGTACCTGCTGTGCCACTCCCACCGCGCGGGGGCGATCCGCACCTACCGGGTCGACCGGGTCCGCGCCGTCCGGCCGACCGCGCGCGGATTCGTCCCGCCGGAGGACCTCGACCCTGTCGCGGTGCTGGAGGAGAACCTGAGCCTCGGATGGGTGTTCCCCACCCGCGTGGTGTTCGCCGCCCCCCTCGCCGACGTGGCCCCCTGGATCCCGGCCCCCATGGGACGGCTCGAACCCTCGGGGGACGGGTGCGTGCTGGTCGGCAGCACGCGCAACCCGGCCGTCTACGCCCAGGAGTGGCTGGCGCGCGTGCCGTTCGCCTTCCGCGTCGAGGGCGGGGAGGAACTGCGCTCCGCGGTCGCGGAGCTGGGGGCGCGCTTCACCGCGGCCGCGACCGGCCGTCCCTGACCGGGCCGGGGCGGAGCCGCACGGCGGAACGGCGGAGAACTCCCCTGTGCCGCACCGCTGCCCGCGCTGCCCTCACGGGCGCCCGGCACCGTCCTCGCCGACTCCGTACCGGGCCCGCGCCTGCGCCACCAACTGGGCGTTGGACACGGCTCGCCGGCCGTCCGGCAGCAGCAGGGTGTCCTCCAAGCCGATCCGGGTGGCGAGGCCCAGCCGGCCCGCCAGCCGGAGCACCGGCCAGGTCCCGCCCTCCTCGCCGTGCAGCAGCACCGGGCGGCCGTGTGCCGTGCCCAGCGCGGCCAGCAGCGCCCGCGCCGACGCCTCGGCGGTCGCCGGGTCCGGGTCGGTCACCTCGGCCAGCACCCGCAGCACCCTCGGCCCGAGCGGCGAGACGGTGAACCGGCGCACACCCTCGGTGCCGGACCAGACGCCCGCCTCCACGGCCACGCCCATCGACAGGAGCTGTCCGGCGACCTCCTCGGCGCCCGGCTCGTGCCAGTTGACCGAGGCGAAGTCGGGCAGCACCGACCAGGAGCGCACCCGGGCGACTCGGGCGGACGGGTCGGGCTCCGCCCAGGCACCGGTGGTCACCCCTACCGGCACCGGCACCCGCGCCCGGATCGCCTCCAGAACCGGGGCCAGCACACGCGGGGAGAGGCTGTCGTGGCCGCACGGCGTCTTCGGGTGGACGTGGACCGAGTGGGCGCCGGCCGCCACCGCCTCGGCGGCGGAACGCGCCAGATCCTGCGGGGACATCGGCACGGCGACACCGTCGGCGGCCGTACGGCGCCCGTTGAGACACACCTGCACCATGCCTCGATGGTGCCGCACACCCGCCGGCAGAGGGCACGGCATCCCCTACGCGCCCCCCTTCACCACGCCCCTGGGAACTCCACCGCTCAGGCCGACATCAGCACGCGTCCCCGACGGGCGTACTCCAGGGCCCGCGGGCTGAGGACCGGACGCGGCACCAGGATCCCGCAGTCGGTGCACACCGGACCGGACGACGGCTCGTGGTCCAGGCCGTACTTCCACACCAGGCGCTCGCCGTCGCACACCGGGCACGAGGAGCCCGGTTCCCGCTCCAGCGCGGCGATCAGCCGGCGCAGCACCACCGCCAGCGGCTCATCGGGGTGCAGCCGCGGGTCGTCGCACCAGGCGACCCCGAAGCCGCCCCAGGTCAGCCGGTGCCAGTCGTCCACGCTGCCCGGCCGGCGCAGCCCGTCGTGCTTCTCCTTCCTCCGTCGCTCGGTGAAGTCGGTCTCGTAGGCGAGCCAGACGTCACGGGCCTCCTCCAGCTCCTCCAGCGCGGCCACGAGCCGCACCGGATCGGGGGAGCGGTCCTCGGGGCCGAACCCCGCCCGGGAGCACAGATGGTCCCAGGTCGCCCGATGCCCGTAAGGGGCGAACTTCTCCAGGCACTTGCGCAGCGAGTAGCGCCGCAGCGCCAGATCACAGCCCGGATCGCGTACCTGTCTCGCCAGACTCCGGAAACCTGCCATCGCCCTGCACCTCCGTCACACCTGCACCTGTACTTCGGTCACTTCGGCGTCGTCGCACGGACGTCGCCGAATAGACGTATCGACAGGCGATTCGGCTCCATCTCTTCTCGTGATCCGCTTCCAGACTCCAGAAAGTGACGCATGTTCATCTTTAAAGCTGGGGATACCGGCGGTAACGTTCGGCCACCTCTGTCGCTAGGAGCTGCCATGCCACGGCGAACCCCACGTACCGCCCTTGACAGACTGAGAACGTCCCGCCGACTCCCCGGGTTCCTGAAGACGGCGTCCGTATGCGTCCTCGTCGCCGGTCTTCTCTCACCCCTCACCGGGACGGCGGTGGCGGCGGCCGACGCCACGGCCGCCAACGACTACTGCGGCGGCCGGTGTTCGGACATCCTCCCGCCCGGTGAGAACGGCAACGCGACGCTCGCCCAGATCCTGCTCAACCAGGTCTTCGGCACCCAGCCCGCGCACGCCGAGGACCAGCTCGGCCCGTACGCCGACCTGGCCACCGGCTACAAGGGCCTGACCGACGCCACGGTCAACACCTTCTTCAACGACGCCTCGTTCGGCGTCCCCGCCGACCAGGTCGCCTCCACCGAGAAGCCGGCCGGCCGAGGCGACGTGACCATCGTCCGCGACAAGAAGACCGGTGTGCCGCACATCACGGGCACCACCCGCTACGGCACCGAGTTCGGCGCCGGGTACGCGGCCGCCCAGGACCGGCTGTGGCTGATGGACGTCTTCCGGCACGTGGGCCGCGGCCAGCTGACCTCCTTCGCCGGCGGCGCGCCCGCCAACCAGGGCCTGGAGCAGCAGTTCTACCGCAACGCGCCCTACACCGAGGCCGACCTCCAGGCGCAGATCGACAACGCGGTCGCGAAGAACGGCGCCCGCGGCCAGCAGGCCCTCGCCGACGTCAAGGCCTATCTGGACGGCGTGAACGCCTACATCGACGCCTCCGACAGCGGCCGCTACTTCCCCGGCGAGTACGTCCTGACCGGCCACAAGGACTCGATCACCAACGCCGGCACCATAGAACACTTCAAGGTCACCGACCTCGTGGCGCTCGCCTCCGTGATCGGCTCGCTGTTCGGCTCCGGCGGTGGCGGCGAGGTCGACAACGCCCTCTCCCTGCTCGCCGCCCAGGCCAGGTACGGCGTCGAGGAGGGCACCAGGGTCTGGGAGTCCTTCCGCGAGCGCAACGACCCCGAGGCCGTCCTCACCGTCCACGACGGCAAGAGCTTCCCCTACGGCGCCAAGCCCGCCGACGCCCGGGGCGAGGCCCTGCCCGACCCCGGCTCGGTGACCCTGGAACCGCTCGTCCACGACCGCACCGGCAGCGCGGCCACCGCGACCGCCACCGGCACCTCGTCCTCCGCCGCGCGGACCGCCCTCGGCTCCGCCCGGCGCGGCATGTCCAACGCCCTCGTGGTCAGCGGCAAGCACACCGCCGGCGGCCACCCCATCGCCGTCTTCGGCCCGCAGACCGGCTACTTCGCCCCCCAGCTGCTCATGCTCCAGGAGATCCAGGGCCCGGGCATCAGCGCCCGCGGCGCCTCCTTCGCCGGCCTGAGCATGTACGTCGAACTCGGCCGCGGCCAGGACTACTCCTGGAGCGCCACCACCTCCGGCCAGGACATCATCGACACCTACGCCGTCGAGCTGTGCCAGGACGACTACCACTACCTGTACCACGGCACCTGCACGGCCATGGAGAAGATCGAGCAGAAGAACGCCTGGAAGCCGACCACCGCCGACGGCACGGCCGCCGGGTCGTACACCATGCGCGCGTGGCGGACCAAGTACGGTCCCGTGGAGTACCGGGCGACCGTCGGCGGCAAGAAGGTCGCCTACACCACCCTGCGCTCCTCCTACCTGCACGAGGCCGACTCCATCATCGGCTTCCAGATGCTCAACGACCCCGACTACGTCAAGGGGCCGCAGGACTTCCAGAGCGCGGCGCAGCACATCAACTTCACCTTCAACTGGTTCTACGCCGACTCCCAGCACACCGCCTACTACAACAGCGGTGACAACCCCGTCCGGGCCGACGGCGTCGACACCGAGTTCCCGGTGTGGGCCCGGCCGGACTACGAGTGGCGGAACTGGGACCCGGCCACCAACACCGCCGACTACACCCCGCCCTCCGCACACCCCAACTCCGTCGACCAGGACTACTACGTCTCCTGGAACAACAAGCAGGCCAAGGACTACACGACCGCGTCCTGGGGCGACGGCTCGGTGCACCGCGGCAACCTGCTGGAGGACCGGGTGAAGAAGCTGGTCGCGACCGGCGGGGTGACCCGGGCCAAGCTGGTGCAGGCCATGGCGGACGCGGGCCTCGCCGACCTGCGCGCCGAGGACGTGCTGCCCAAGCTCCTCACGGTGGTCACCTCGTCGCCGGTGACCGACTCCACGGCCGCCGCGGCGGTGAGCAAGCTCCAGGCGTGGGTGACCGCCGGCGCCAAGCGCACGGAGACGTCCGCCGGTTCCAAGAAGTACGCCGACGCCGACGCGATCCGCATCCTGGACGCCTGGTGGCCGCTGCTGGTCAAGGCCGAGTTCGAGCCCGGACTCGGCAGCGACCTCTACACGGCGGTCACCGGCAGCCTGCCGGTCGACGAGGCACCGTCGGCCGGTCACGGCCCGACCGGCTCGCACGCCGGCAGCTCCTTCCAGTACGGCTGGTGGTCCTACGTCGACAAGGACATCCGGGCGGTGCTCGGGGAGTCCGTGCGGGGCGGCCTCGCCCGGACGTACTGCGGCGGCGGCAGCCTCACCGCCTGCCGGGACACCCTGATCAGCACCCTGAAGGAGGCCGCGGGCAAGACCGCCGCCCAGGTCTACCCGGGCGACGACCAGTGCTCGGCGGGCGACCAGTGGTGCGCCGACTCGATCGTCCAGCGCACCCTGGGCGGCATCAAGCACGGCAAGATCAGCTGGCAGAACCGGCCGACCTTCCAGCAGGTCGTGGAGTACACCTCGCACCGCTGAGGCGCCACGGGCGGCGGGTCAGGCGATACGGCCCGCCGCCACCACCACCCGCGCCAGTTCGGGGTGCACGATGTCGCTGTGCGCCCCGGACGGCGCGCCCCCGCGCCGGACCACGGCCGCCGCGTCCACGTTCACGCACCCCGACGCGGGCAGCCGGCCGCCGAGAGCCGCCGCCAGGTCGAGCCGGACGGTGCCCGGCACCGCCTGCACCCCGTCGTGGCCCATGGCACCCCACCGGGGCCCGAGCACCGCCGCGATCTCGTCGCCCGCGCAGCTGCGGTCGTCCCCGGCGAGCCGGGAGGCCAGCGGATAGAACGTGCCGAGGGCCGCGTCGAAGTGCGAGTAGCAGCACACCACCGGCCCGTCGACGCGCCGCTGGAGGTCCCTGAGCGCGCCCGACCGGTCCGGGGCGTGGGGCAGCCGGGCCGCGAACGCGTAGTGCGAGAAGGCACCCTGGAGCAGCGTCACCGACGTCACCGCGGCCACGGACGCGGGCAGCCCGCGCAGCGCGAACGCCACCAGCCGGCCGCCGAAGCTGTGCCCGACCAGATGCACCCGCACCCCGGGCGCAGCGCCCGCCAACCTGCCCAGCAGCGGGCCGAGTCCGCGCTCGCCGACCGTCCCGGCCCGCCGCTTCATCTGGTAGTACGTCGCCTGCCGCAGCAGTTCCTTCGCGCCGTCCCACGGGTTCGGCAGGGTGAACCGGGGGCCGCCGCCGGACGCGTCGAGGGCGGCCAGGGCCTCGGCGAACTGCTCGCACGCGGTCACCGGGTCGCCGGCGAACACGGCCGGTTCGCCGTCCTCGTCCGTGTCGGCCACCACCCCGTGCCGGTCGTCGTCCAGCAGCAGCCGCACCAGCCCCCCGAACTCGGTCAGCCCCGCGGTGCCGCCGGGCCGTTCGTCCAGCATCCGGGCCAGCCGGTCCAGCACGGTCGCCCGGCCCGGAAAGGCCTCCAGCAGGGCGCGCCGGGTCTCCTTGTCCAGCGCCGGGCGCGGTGCCGCCTGCGCCTCCACGGCCGCCACGGACCTCGGAAAGTCGGGGATCGGCTCGTCGCTGAACCGCATCGACGGCCAGATCACGCCGACGTACCCCAGCCGGGCCTTCGGGGCCAGCTGCGGGACCGGCGCGAAGAAGCGGCGGTACAGCGCGGTCGCGCCCGAGCGGTCGTTGTTCCAGCCGTGCGAGAAGACGATCAGGTCACGGACGCCCCGCTCCGCGACCTGCGTCAGCAGCCGGTCGCGTTCGGGGCCGTCCGCGTCCCCGTCCGCGTCGAAGGTCAGCTCCCAGTAGGGAGTCACACTCGTCCCAGGATCCGCCATACCAGGCTCCCTCGCCTCCCGCACCACGGTGTGCGGCGCACGTATCGTCTTGCGCGGAGGCGGGGTTGGCCATACGGCGCGTGTCACTTGTAGAGGAGATACTCCTTTCGAATCCGCCGGAACGCGGCCAGTTCCTCCTGCCAGGCGCCCGTCACCTCGTCGGTGCCGGCGCCCGCGTCGATCATCGTGCGCACCCGCGCCGAACCGGTGAGCTTGTCGATCCAGTCGTCGGCCCGCCAGGCGAAGCCGCTCCACGCCTTCCGGGCCGTCACGAGCAGCGCGATCCCGGTGCGCACGGGGTCGTAGGCGGCCCGGTCGGTCACATGGATCTGCACCCCGCCGACGGTCCTGCCCTGGAACTTGGAGAACGTGGGCGCGAAGTACGCCTCCCGGAACTGCACACCCGGCAGGCCCGCCTCGTTCGCGGCGGCGGCCCAGCGGCCGTCGAGACCCTCGGCGCCGAGGAGTTCGAAGGGCCGGGTCGTGCCGCGCCCCTCGGAGAGGTTGGTGCCCTCGAACAGGCAGGTCCCGGAGTACACCAACGCGGTGTCCGGCGTGGGCATGTTGGGGCTCGGCGGCACCCAGGGCAGGCCGGAGGCGTCGTAGAAGCCGGACCGCTTCCAGCCCGACATGCGGACGGTCTCCAGCGGGACGGGCGTGGCCAGGAACTCCCCGTTGAACAGGCGGGCCAGTTCCGCCACGGTCATCCCGTGCGCCTGCGCGATCGGCTGCCGGCCGACGAAGGTGGCGAACTCCTTGTGCAGCACCGGCCCCCGCGCCTCGCGTCCGGTCACCGGGTTCGGGCGGTCCAGCACGACGAACCGCTTGCCGGCGAGCTGGGCGGCCTCCATGCAGTCGTAGAGGGTCCAGATGTACGTGTAGAAGCGGGCGCCGACGTCCTGGATGTCGAAGACGACGGTGTCGACCCCGGAGGCGGTGAAGACGTCGGCGAGCGGCCGGCCGCTCTTGAGGTACGTGTCGTACACCGGCAGGCCGGTCGCGGGGTCGTCGTAGCGGCCCTCGGAGCCGCCGGCCTGCGCGGTGCCCCGGAAGCCGTGCTCCGGGCCGAAGACCGCGGCCAGCCGGACGCGGGGGTCCCGGTGCATCACGTCGACGATGTGCTCGGCGTCCCTCGTGATGCCGGTGGGGTTGGTGACGACACCCACTCTCTGGCCGGACAGGAGTGCGTAGCCGTCGGCCGCGAGTCTTTCGAAGCCGGTGTGGAGATGCTCGCGGCGTTCGGGCGTGCTGGCGGGCAGGGCCGCTGTCGTCGCCGATGCGAGAAGGGTCCGTCGGGACAGGTGCATGGGGCCTCCGGTGAGTGGGCACGTGCGGGCCGTCTGGGTTGCTCGCGCACGCGCGGCGGAGCCGCATATCGGCAACGCCCCGCGCCCCTAGAGGTTGGTGCAGTCACCCTTTCTTTTACACATACCGACCGGTTAGTCTGACGACCGCTGAGCCGAGTCGCACCGTGTCGAAGGAGACCGATGGTGGAAGCCGTGCAGGATGCGGGAGTGGTCGTCACCGGAGCCGGTGGGGGGATCGGGGCCGCGCTGGCCCGGCGGTTCGCCGCCGAGGGGGCGCGGGTCGTGGTGAACGACCTGGACGCGGGGAAGGCCAAGGCGGTCGCCGACGAGATCGGCGGGACCGCCGTGCCCGGTGACGCCTCCGCCGTCATCGCCGAGGCCCGTGACGCGCTCGGCGGCACGGTGGACGTCTACTGCGCCAACGCGGGCGTCGCCTTCGAGGACGGCGACCTCGAAGGCGGCCTGGACGAGAGGACCTGGGCCACCTCGTGGGACGTGAACCTGATGGCCCACGTCCGGGCCGCGCACGCCCTGCTGCCCGACTGGCTGGAGCGGGGCACCGGCCGGTTCGTCTCCACCGTCTCCGCCGCCGGACTGCTCACCATGATCGGCGCGCCCTCCTACAGCGTGACCAAGCACGGGGCCTACGCCTTCGCCGAGTGGCTGTCGCTGACGTACCGGCACCGGGGGATCAAGGTCCACGCCATCTGCCCGCAGGGCGTGCGCACCGACATGCTGGCCGCCACCGGCAGCGCGGGCGACCTGGTGCTCCAGCCGACCGCGATCGCGCCGGAGACCGTCGCCGACGCCCTCTTCCAGGGCATCGAGCAGGACCGCTTCCTGATCCTGCCGCACCCCGAGGTCGCCGGCTTCTACCAGGTACGGGCCGGCGAGCCCGACCGCTGGCTCGCGAACATGAACCACCTCCAGCAGAAGTGGGAGGCCGCCCGGTGACCGCCTCCCCGTACGCGGCCCGGCCCTGGCTCGCGCTGCTGACCGAGGCCCAGCGCGCCCCCGTCGACCCGGCCGACTCGCTCGTGCACGCCCTGCGCGGTGCCGTCGCCGAGGCCCCCGACCGCACCTTCCTCGCCTACTTCGACGCCCGGCTGAGCTACCGGGAGGTCGACGAGCTGACCGACGCCGTCGCCGCCCACCTCGCCGCGCGCGGCCTGGAGCGCGGCGACCGGGTGGCCGTCCTGCTGCAGAACTCCCCGCACTTCGTGCTCGCCGTGCTCGGCGCCTGGAAGGCGGGCGCGACCGTCGTCCCGGTCAACCCCATGTACAAGTCGGGGGAGGTGGCGCACGTCCTGCGGGACGGCGAGGTGGCCGCGCTCATCTGCTCCGACCGCGCCTGGGAGTCGTACCTGCGGGAGACGGCCGCCGGCTCGCCGGTGCGGATCGTGCTCACCGCCTGCGAACGGGACTTCCAGACCCGCGACGACGCGCGCGTGCTGGCCTTCGAGCGGCTGCCCCAGGCCCCGGACGCCGACGACCTGGTGGCCGTCGCCCGGCAGGGCGGCCGGGCCCCCGAGGGCCGCTCGCCGCGCCCGGACGACATCGCCCTGATCAGCTACACCTCGGGCACCAGCGGCACGCCCAAGGGCGCCACCAACACGCACGCGAACGTGATGTACAACGCCGAGCGGCAGGCCACCGGGCTCGGCCTGCCCGAGGCGCCCGTGTACTACGCGCTCGCACCGCTCTTCCACATCACCGGCATGGTCTGCCAGTTCGGCGCCTGTCTGAACAGCGCGGGCACCCTCGTGCTCACCTACCGCTTCGAGCCCGGGGTCGTCCTGGAGGCCTTCGCCGAGCACCGCCCGCACTACACCGTCGGTCCCTCCACCGCCTACATGGCGCTCGCCGCCCACCCCGAGGTGACCCGCGAGCACTTCGCCTCCTTCGTGAACCTGTCCTCGGGCGGCGCGCCCGTGCCCCCGGCGCTGGTGGAGAGGTTCCGGGAGCGGTTCGGGCCGTACATCCGCGTCGGCTACGGCCTCACCGAGTGCACCGCCCCCTGCGCCTCCGTCCCGCCCCACCTCCAGGCCCCCGTGGACCCGGTCTCCGGGACGCTGTCCGTCGGGCTGCCCGGCGCCGACACGGTCGTGCGGATCGTGGACGAGCAGGGTGCCGAGGTGCCGCTCGGGGAGCACGGCGAGATCGTCGTACGCGGCCCGCAGGTGGTGCCCGGCTACTGGCGGCGGCCGGACGCCACCGCCGAGACCTTCCCGGACGGCGAGCTGCGCACCGGCGACATCGGGTTCATGGACGAGCAGGGCTGGCTGTACGTCGTGGACCGCAAGAAGGACATGATCAACGCGTCCGGCTTCAAGGTGTGGCCGCGCGAGGTCGAGGACGTCCTCTACACGCACCCCGCGGTGCGCGAGGCGGCCGTCGTCGGCGTCCCCGACGGGTACCGTGGCGAGACCGTCAAGGCCTACATCAGCCTCCGTCCGGAGGCCGAGGCGGACCCGGATGAACTCGCGGTGTACTGCAAGGAGAGACTGGCCGCCTACAAGTACCCGCGGCAGGTGGAGATCCTGCCCGACTTGCCCAAGACGGCGAGTGGGAAGATCCTCCGGCGGGAACTGCGTTCCCGCACCAGCGAGTGACCTCACGGAAAGGCAGGTGGCGGCAGTGCCCAGGACGACGGACGGAGACGGGACCCCCGTCCCGCAGCGGCTGCTGGCCGCCGCCACCCGGCTCTTCGCCGAGCAGGGCTACGACCGCACCTCCGTGCAGGAGATCGTGGAGGCCGCCGGCGTCACCAAGGGGGCGCTGTACCACTACTTCGGCTCCAAGGACGACCTGCTGCACGAGGTGTACGCGCGCGTGCTGCGCCTCCAGCAGGAGCGGCTGGACACGTTCGCGAACGCCGACGAGCCCGTGGAGAAGCGGCTCAGGGACGCGGCGGCGGACGTCGTCGTCACGACGATCGACAACCTCGACGACGCGATGATCTTCTTCCGGTCCATGCACCACCTGAGTCCGGAGAAGAACAAGCAGGTCCGCGCCGAGCGCCGGCGCTACCACGAGCGCTTCCGCGCGCTCGTGGAGGAGGGCCAGAAGGCGGGCGTCTTCTCCACGGCGACGCCGGCCGACCTGGTCGTGGACTACCACTTCGGCTCGGTCCACCACCTGTCGACCTGGTACCGGCCGGACGGCCCGATGAGCCCGCAGGAGGTCGCCGACCACCTGGCCGACCTGCTCCTGCGGGCCCTGCGGCCGTAGCGGACCCCCACGGCACGGCGTCCTGCGGGGTCACCCGCGCCTCAGAGGTACTTCGTCAGCTCCCGGCGGGCCAGCGACCGCTGGTGGACCTCGTCCGGGCCGTCGGCGAGCATCAGCGTGCGCGCGCTCGCGTACAGCTCGGCCAGCGGGAAGTCCTGGCTCACCCCGCCCGCGCCGTGCAGCTGGATCGCCCGGTCCAGGATGCCGACCACCGCGCGCGGGGTGGCGATCTTGATGGCCTGGATCTCCGTGTGGGCGCCCTTGTTGCCGACGGTGTCCATCAGCCAGGCCGTCTTCAGCACCAGCAGCCGCAGCTGCTCGACGGTGACCCGGGCGTCGGCGATCCAGTTCTGGACCACTCCCTGCTGGGCCAGCGCCTTGCCGAAGGCCGTCCGGGACACCGCGCGCCGGCACATCAGCTCGATCGCCCGCTCGGCCATCCCGATCAGCCGCATGCAGTGGTGGATGCGGCCGGGGCCGAGCCGGGCCTGGGCGATGGCGAAGCCGCCGCCCTCCTCGCCGACGAGGTTCGACACGGGCACGCGCGCGTGGTCGAAGACGACCTCGGCGTGGCCGCCGTGCGCGTGGTCCTCGTAGCCGAAGACCTGCATCGCGCGCCTGACGGTGACGCCCGGCGTGTCGCGCGGGACCAGGACCATGGACTGCTGGCGGCGGATGTCCGCCCCGTCCGGGTCCGTCTTGCCCATCACGATGAAGATCTTGCAGTCCGGGTTCATCGCGCCGGAGATGTACCACTTGCGGCCCGTGATGACGTACTCGTCCGTGCCATCGGAGGCTCGCTCGATGTGCGTGGTGATGTTCGTGGCGTCCGAGGACGCCACCTCCGGCTCGGTCATCGCGAACGCCGAGCGGATCTCACCGGCCAGCAGCGGCTCCAGCCACTGCTTCTTCTGCTCCTCGGTGCCGAACTGCGCCAGCACCTCCATGTTCCCGGTGTCGGGCGCTGCGCAGTTGGTCGCGGTCGGCGCGAGGTGCGGGGACCGGCCGGTGATCTCGGCGAGCGGCGCGTACTGGAGGTTGGTCAGCCCGGCACCGTACTCGGCGTCCGGGAGGAAGAGGTTCCACAGGCCCTGCCTGCGGGCCTCGGCCTTCAGCTCCTCGACCACGGGCGGGGTGTCCCAGGGGGAGGCGAGGGCGGCCCGCTGCTCCTCGGCGACCGCCTCGGCCGGGTAGACGTACTCGTCCATGAAGGCGAGGAGCCTGGCGCGCAGCTCCTCGGTGCGCGCGTCGAACGCGAAGTCCATGCCGGTCAGCCTTCCTGAAGGGTGGTGAGTCCGTGGTCGATGAAGACGGGCACCAGGTCGCCGATGCGGTCGAAGCCGCGGCCGACCGTCTGCCCGAGCGTGTACCGGTAGTGGATGCCCTCCAGGATCACGGCGAGCTTGAACCAGGCGAACGCCGTGTACCAGGAGACGGCCGAGACGTCCCGGCCGGAGCGGGCGGCGTACCGCTCGACCAGCTCCCGCGGGTCGGGGTGCCCCGGCGCCTCGGCGGTGGTGGAGACGGGCGAGTCGGCCATGCCGAGCGGCAGGCTGTACATCACCAGCAGACCCAGGTCGGTGAGCGGGTCGCCGAGCGTGGACATCTCCCAGTCGAGGATCGCCTTGATCGTGTCGTCCTCCCCGATCAGCACGTTGTCCAGGCGGTAGTCGCCGTGGACGACCGCCGGGGCGGGGGAGGCGGGCAGCCGGCGGCCGAGGGCCGCGTGCAGCTCGTCGATGCCCGCCAGCTCGCGGTTGCGGGAGGCGTCCAGCTGCTTGCCCCAGCGGCGCAACTGCCGGTCCAGGAAGCCCTCCGGGCGGCCGAAGTCGGCGAGGCCCACCTCGGCGGGGTCCACGGCGTGCAGTTCGACCAGCGTGTCCACCAGGGACAGCACCGCGTTCCGGGTGCGCTCGGCGCCGAGCGGGGCGAGCTGGCCGGCGGTGCGGTACGGCGTGCCCTCCACGAACTCCATGACGTAGAAGGGCGCTCCGAGCACCTCCTCGTCCTCGCACAGCAGCAGCGGGCGCGGGACCGGCACCCGGGTCGGGTGCAGCGCGCTGATCACCCGGTGCTCGCGCTTCATGTCGTGCGCGGTGGCCAGTACATGGCCGAGCGGCGGACGCCGGACGACCCACTTCGACGTACCGTCCGAGAGCGCGTAGGTGAGGTTCGACCGTCCGCCCTCGATCAGCCGTCCGGTCAGCGGGCCGTTCACCAGACCGGGGCGCTCGCGGTCGAGCAAGGCGCGCAGCCGGTCCAGGTCGAGGCCGGGCGGGTGGTCGGCGCTCATACGTCACTCCTACGAACGGGCGAACAGGACTGGACTCATGATGCCGACCGGTCGGTATGCCGTCCAGTGCGCGTGAGGAAGATCGGGCGGAACGTGACCGGAGCCACGATAGGCCGACGGCCCCCCGGGTGCACTGTCCGGGGAGCCGTCGGCCCTCGTCCTGGGCGGGTCAGTGGTCGTCCCAGTGGTCCTCGTGCTCGGCGTGCCGGTGGCCGTCGTGCAGATAGTCCACGTGGTCGCCGTGCGGCACCTGGGCGTGCCCGCACTCGTCGTGGTGCACATGCTCATGGCCCTCGTGGACGGCGTGCCCGGCGGGCTCGCACTCGTCCCAGTGGCCCTCGTGCTCCCGGTGCAGATGGCCGTCGTGGACGTAGTCGACATGGTCGCCGTGCGGCACGGCGTGGTGCCCGCAGTCCGGTCCGTGGCTGTGCGTCGCGTGCTCGCTGTGTTCCTGGTGAAGGGTGGTCATGGTGCTCACCTTCGGGGGGTACGGGGTGCCTGACGTCGGAAGACTGCCACGCGAAAGTGGCATATCAGGACATCCCGGTCGCGTGGCGCACGAGTACCCCGGAGGGGCGGCGCTACGGCGGCCCTGAGGTGCTGGAGTACGGCGAGCCGCGCGACCCCAGGGCCGACCCCGACCGGGTCCTGGTCGAGGTGCGCGCGGCACCGCCGGCGAGTCCCACAACGACTAGACCACCAGCACCGCCGCGCACACCGCCATCGCCACCGCGCACAGCACCGCCGCCGCCGCGTGGCGCGGGGCGAGGGCGGGCGGCGGGGTGCCGGCCGCCAGGGCGTGGATGCGGAGGTGGGCGAC
Source organism: Streptomyces sp. NPDC004658 (assembly GCF_040609555.1). Taxonomy (NCBI): domain Bacteria; kingdom Bacillati; phylum Actinomycetota; class Actinomycetes; order Kitasatosporales; family Streptomycetaceae; genus Streptomyces; species Streptomyces sp. NPDC004658. The sequence continues at coordinate 47,316 of NZ_JBEXKG010000014.1, read as the reverse complement.
CCGGAGGAAGCCCAGGCACAGGGCGCAGCACAGCGCACTCATGGCGACCCCGGTGGCCGAGGCGCCTCCGTGCAGCGCCGCTCTCACGGCCAGGACGGCGGCCACGGCGGCCGACAGGGTGGTACGCCGCCAGGCCAGCCGGGTGCGCTCGGGCTGGAGCCCGGGATCCCGTCCGGCGCCCGCCTCCCCGGCACTCACCCTTCCCACCGCACCAGGACCACCAGCACCATCGCGACGGCCACCACCGCCACGACCAGGCTCAGCAGCGCCGGGAAACGGGAGGCGGGCAGGTCCTCGCCGCGGCGCATCGCGCGCTCGCAGCGCACCCAGTGGTTCACCGCGCGCAGGGAGCACAGGACACCGGCCGCGAGCAGCGCGAGCGCGAGTCCTACCCGCCACGCCCAGCGCAGGTCCGGCAGGAACTGGTCCACCGCGAATCCGCCGCCGATCAGCGCCAGCGCGGTCCGCAGCCAGGCGAGGAAGGTGCGCTCGTTGGCCAGCGAGAACCGGTAGTCGGGCGTGCCGCCCTCGTCCCGCACCCGCTCCGGCGCGAACCACAGCCGGATGTTCCGTACGAATTCGCTCACGCGGCCGACCCTACCGGGCGGTCAGCGGCCCGCCCGGAACGCCCGCAGCCGCTCGTAGGCCGCCCGTCCGTCCGGCACCCACTCCCACTCGTCGAGCCGCCGCTCGACCTCCTCCTCGGGCAGGAAGGCGTGCCACTGGACCTCCTCCGCCTGGGGCCGGACGGGCAGCTCGCAGCGGACCTCGTACACCGCCGACCACCAGCTGTTCCCGGCGCCGTCGTCGTAGAGGAACTTGAACAGGAAGTCCGGGCGGGGCAGACCGGTCACGCCCAGTTCCTCCTCGGCCTCCCGCAGCGCCGCCTCGTCGTAGGACTCGCCCGCGCCGACGACCCCGCCGACGAACAGGTCGTACAGGGAGGGGAACACCAGCTTGGTCGCCGTACGCCGGTGCACGAAGAGCCGGCCGGCCGCGTCCCGGGCCTCGATGAACACACAGCGGTGGCGCAGCCCCCGGGCGTAGGCCTCGCCGCGCGGGTACTGGGCGACGACCCGGTCGTGCTCGTCGACGATGTCGAGGATCTCGTCAGCAGGATTCATGCCCGCCATCCAAGCAGGGCCGGCCCGTCCGGGCGGGGCCGCCCGGTCCCGGCGGGGGCCGCCCCGTCCGGGCGGGGCCGGTCAGCGGCGCTCCAGGTCCCGGGCTCCCGGCTCCGTCTCCGTCGTGCCGCACGGCATCGCGGGATGCAGTCCGAGCAGCACGATGCCCGCCACCACCGCCGCGAGCCCGGCCGCCTCCCCGGCCAGCGCGCCGGTGTCGGTGCGCAGCCGGTCGCCCATGAAGCCCACCCCGCACAGGATCCCGGCGAGCGGCTCGGCCGCCGTGAGCGCGGGCAGCGACATGCGCAGCGGGGCCGTCTCGAACGCGCTCTGCACCAGGACGAGACCGGTGACCCCGCAGGCCACCACGCCGTACGGCTGCCAGCCGGTGAACAGCTCGGTCAGGCCACCCTCGGAGAAGCGGGTCCCGCTCACCCGGGTCAGCGCGTCCTGGACGCCGTAGAGCAGCCCGGCCGCCAGGGCCAGGAGCACCGGGCCCCAGCTCAGCCGGGAGCGCTTGGCGTACGTCGTCAGGACCAGGGCGACGCCCACCACCGCTCCGATGATCAGCCAGTGCCGCAGCGGATCGGTGACCGCCGTGCCGGCGCGCGGCTCGCCCGCCACGATGAACGCGCTCACCCCGCCCGCGAGCAGGAGCAGCCCGGCCCAGCCCTGGCGGCCGAGCGGTTGTCCGGTCTGGTGCCGGGAGAGGGCGAGGGCGAACAGGAGATTGGTCGCGAGCAGCGGTTCGACCAGGGAGATCTCGCCCTTGCCGAGGGCGATCGCGCCCAGCACCATGCCGGCCACCATCAGCCCGAGACCGCCCAGCCAGCGCGGTATCCGCATCAGGTCGAGCAGCAGGCGGAAGGAGAGGAAGTCGCTGAGCGGTGCCTTCTGCGCCGCGTTCTGCTGGAGCACGAAGCCGAAGCCCAGACAGCAAGCCGCGCTCACGGCGAGAAGGAGAACCAGAACCGACACGCTGTGTACCTCGATCATCCGGCCGTACCACGGGCGGTAGTGGCCGACTGTAGCGCTCCCGGGACGGCATTGCCCCGGAAGTACCCGGAACCGGTCGGTTGACGCGTCAGGGTCCGGGGCCTGACTCGCCATGGTCCGGGGCCGGGAGGCGCGGCGCCATGGCGTACGCCACAGAACCCGGGGTGTACGCCCCGGAAAACGTGATGGCATACGCCACAGGAACGTGCCGTGGCCCGGGAGGCGTGACCCTGCCCACCTGCACAGGGACGATCAAGTTCCGTTTCGGGCAAGGAAGTTGAAGCTCGTAACACCGTGTTCCGCTTGACGCGACCCTTGGCTGAGGGTTTGCTGTGCGTGATCGGTCGATGGCAGCCCGAGAAACAGGAAGTCCCGCGGTGCCTCCTCTCCCGCCCCTGCTCGGCGCTCGCCGGGCCCCCACGGAACCGTCCGGCGAGACCGCCGAGGACGCCTCCGGGGCCTTCGACGCCGCCCTCGACGACGCCGAACTGCGCACCGCCCGAACCGCCCTGGCCCAGGGCCGGCGGCAGGCCGCCCGCTCCCTGCTGGTGCACACCGGCGACGACTGGGACCGCCGCGGCCACCGCCTCACCGTGCTCGCCCAGGACCCCTACGCCGCCGCGTGGGCGACCGACTGGCTGACCGCCGAACCCGGCTCCGCCGACGCCACCGCGCTGCTCGCCCTCGCCCTGGTGCACCGCGCGTTACGCGGAAAGGGGGAACCCGGCCCGGCCCTGGAGGCCTGCGCCACCGCCGCCGCGCTCGCCCCCGACGACCCCACCCCCTGGCTCGGCCGGCTGCTGCTCGCCCGCACCCTCGGCCCGGAGCGCGAGGTGCTCGCCGCCTTCGCCGAACTGCGCCGCCGCCACCCCGAGCACCACCACGCCCACCACCTGCTGATCGCCCGCCTCGCCGAACGGCCCGCCGGCGGCCGGGCCGAGGCGCACGAGGTGTACGACGTCGCCGAGCTGGCCGCCGCCGAGGCCCCCGCCGACTCGCCGCTGGCCGTCCTGCCGGTCGTCGCCTACGCCGAGCGCTACCGGGTCCTCGCCGCCACCGGGCTCGCCCCCGCCTGCCCGGCCGCCTCCGGGCACTGGTCCGGCCCGCGCGCACGGCGCATCCTGCGCGCCTGCTTCGACTGGTGGCTGGAATGGGAGCACGACGAACACCCGCGCCGCCACCTCGACCTCAACCACCTCGCGTTCGCCCTGTCCTCGGCCGGCCGCCCGGCGGAGGCGGCGGCCCTCTTCCAGCGCATCGGCGCTCACGCGACCCCGGTGCCCTGGTCGTACGCGCATCCCGATCCGCTGGCGGCCTTCCACGCGGCCCGCGCCCGCGCGCTCGGGTCCTGAGACGCGGGGGCCCGGAGGTCGTACGGTCGGCCTGAACCAACTTCGCGTTCGCCCTGTCCTGGGCCGGCCGGCCGGCGGAGGCGGCGGCCCTCTTCCAGCGCATCGGCGCTCACGCGACCCCGGTGCCCTGGTCGTACGCGCATCCCGATCCCGTCGTACGTAAGAAGTGATTACGGAAATCTGACCAGTGGCCCGATCGTCTGGCCCCGCGCGGCCCCGAGTGCTCGAATGAAAACGTGAACGCTGAACAATCCGAGGAACCCGCACCCGAACGGGACGGCCGGCCCATCGGCCGCCGCGTCTTCCTCGGCACCCTCGGACTGGGCGCCCTCGGCGTGGTCGCGGCACCCGCGCTGCAACGCGGCGTCGAAGGCTTCCTCGGCGGAGTCGCCGGCAAGGACCCCACCGGCCTGACCGGTCTGCTGCCCAACGGGGGCGGCTTCCGCTACTACTCCGTCGCCGCGTCCGTCCCGCACCGGACCGCCGCGGACTACCGCCTCACCATCGACGGCCTGGTCGACCACCCGCGCGGCTACACCCTCGACGAGCTGCGCGCCCTGCCGCAGACCCGGCTGGTCAAGGACGTCCAGTGCGTCACCGGCTGGCGGGTCCCCGGCACCCCCTTCGAGGGCGTACGCCTGTCCCACCTGCTCGACGCGGCGGGCGTCCGCTCCTCCGCCAGAGCCCTCCGCTTCACCTGCTTCGACGGCACCTACACCGAGAGCCTCACCCTCCGCCAGGCGCGCCGTCCGGACGTGCTGGTCGCCCTGCGGATGCAGGACAAGGACATCGGCCACGACCACGGCGGCCCGGTCCGCCTCTACGTCGCCCCCATGTACTTCTACAAGTCCGCCAAATGGCTCTCCGGCATCACCGTCACCGACCGGGTCCAGCCGGGCTACTGGGAGAACCTCGGCTACGACGTCGACGCCTGGGTCGGCCGCTCGAACGGACGCGACGATGAGCCTACGAGCTGACACCCCGGCCCCGCCGAGCGCCCGCGTCCACCGCTTCACCCGCGCCGAACGCTGGGTGCACCGCGCGACGGCCGCGCTGATGGGCGTGTGCGTGGTGACCGCGGCCGTCCTGTACATCCCGCAGCTGGCGGTCCTGGTCGGCCGCCGGGAACTGGTCGTCCGGGTGCACGAGTGTGCGGGACTCGCGCTGCCGGTGCCGGTCCTGCTGGGCCTGGCCTCCCGCGCCTTCCGCGCCGACCTGCGCTTCCTCAACCGCTTCGGCCCGCACGACCGGGTCTGGCTGCGTGCCGCGCTGCGCCGCGACCGACGCCACGGCTCGCGCCCCGCGGGCAAGTTCAACGCCGGTCAGAAGGTCTACGCGGCGTGGATCGCCGGCGCGACCCTGGTCATGCTCGGCACCGGCCTGATGATGTGGTTCACCCGTCTCACCCCGCTGATGTGGCGCACCTCGGCGACCTTCGTCCACGACTGGCTGGCCCTGACGATCGGTGTGGTCCTGGCCGGCCACATCGGCATGGCCCTGGGGGACCCGGAAGCGAGGCGGGGGCTGCGGACGGGAACGGTGAGCGAGCAGTGGGCGAACCGGGAACACCCGCTCTGGCGCCCGTAGCCCCTGTCCCGCTCAGAACTCCAGCAGCACCTTGCAGGACCGCCCCCGGTCAGCGGCCAGCGCGAACGCGGGCTCCGCTTCTGTCACGGGGACCACGGAACTGATCAGCCCGTCGAACTCGCCCCGGGCGGCGAGCAGTTCCAGCGCCTCGTCGAACTCGGCGTCGAACCGGAACGCGCCCCGCAGTTCGATCTCCCGGCTCACCACCAGGTTCCCGGCGAACGGGCTCCGCCCGGCCGGCAGCATCCCGAGCTGGACGACCACACCCCCGCGCCGCACCGACCGCAGACAGGTGTCCAGGCCGGCGGCCACCCCCGACGCCTCCACGGCCACGTCCACCTCGACCGGCCACCCGGGATCGTCCGGATCGTCGGCCCGTACGAGCGTGTCGGCGCCGGCGACGGCCGCGTACCCCAGCGCCTCGGGCACCAGGTCGGTGACCGTCACCCGTGCCGCGCCCGCCGCCTTCGCCGCCGCGACGACCAGGCACCCGATCGGCCCGGCCCCGGTGACCAGCACCTGACGCCCGGTCACCTCCCCGGCCCGCCGCACCGCGTGCAGCGCCACCGACAGCGGCTCGGCCAGCGTGGCCCGGCGCAGCCCGAGCCCGTCCGGAAGCGCCCGCAACTGACCGGCGGGGACCGCCAGTCGGCCCGCGAACCCGCCCTGCACGTGCGGAAAGCGCGCCGCACTGCCCAGATAGCGGGTGTCGCGGCACACGTTCGCCCGCCCGTCGGCACACTCCGGGCACGCCCCGCACGGCGTGGCCGGGTGCACGGCGACCGCCGTACCCGGGGCGGGACCGGTGGCTCCGGGGCCGTAGGACACGACCGTGCCGACCACCTCGTGCCCGAGGACCATCGGCTCGCGGAGCCGGAAGTCCCCGACCCCGCCGTGCCGCCAGTAGTGCAGATCGGACCCGCACACCCCGCCGTACCGGACGGCCACCAGGGCCTCGCCGGGCCCGGGCTGAGGGGGCGGCAGCTCCTCCACCCGCAGATCGCCGGCTCCGTGGACCACACACCCCAGCACGCCCGGCACCCCTTTCACAGCACGCTCGTCATGCCGCCGTCGACGTACAGCACCTGTCCGCCGACGAAGTCCGCCGCGGGCGAGGCCAGGAAGAGCAGCCCGCCCACCAGGTCCTCGGTACGGCCCCAGCGCCCGGCCGGGGTGCGGCGGCGCACCCACGCGCTGAACTCCTCGTCCTGCACCAGTGGCCGGGTCAGGTCGGTCTCGATGTAGCCGGGGCCGAGGCCGTTGACCTGGACGCCGTGCGGGCCCCAGTCGGCGCACATGCCCTTGGTGAGCATCTTCAGCGCGCCCTTGGCCGCCGCGTACGGCGCGATCCCGGGCCGGACGACCTCGCTCTGCAACGAGCAGATGTTGACGATCTTTCCGTGGCCGCGTGCCGTCATCCGCCGGGCGGCCTCCCGGCCGACGAGGAACGCGCTGGTGAGGTTGGTGTCCAGGATGCGGTGCCAGTCGGCGTCCGCGAACTCCAGCAGCGGGGCGCGCAGTTGCATGCCCGCGTTGTTCACCAGGATGTCGAGCGGGCCCACCCGCTCCTCGACGTCCGCGATCCCCGCGGCCACGGCCGGACCGTCGGTCACGTCGAACACAGCCGTACGCACCTCACCGGGAAGGCCCGCCGCGGCCTCGGCCAGCCGGCCGGCGTCGCGCCCGTTGAGGACCACCGTGCAGCCGGCCTCGGCCAGGCCCCGGGCCAGTGCGAGGCCGATGCCCCGGCTGGACCCGGTGACCAGGGCCGTACGGCCGCTGATGTCGAAGAGGGGGTGAGCCGTCATCGCCGTAGCCCTAGATGACCAGGGAGAGGAGCAGGACCAGGCCGCCGGCGACCACCGAGATGATCGTCTCCATCACCGACCAGGTCTTCACGGTCTGCCCGACGCTCAGCCCGAAGTACTCCTTCACCAGCCAGAAACCGGCGTCGTTGACGTGGCTGAAGAACAGCGAGCCGGCGCCGATGGCCAGGACGAGCAGGGCCGTGTGCGTGGTCGACATGTCCGCCGCGAGCGGCGCGACCAGGCCGGCCGCCGAGACCGTCGCCACCGTCGCCGAGCCGGTCGCCAGCCGGATCGCCACCGCGATCAGCCAGGCCAGCAGCAGCGCCGGGATCGACCAGTCCTTGGAGACGTCCAGGATCATCTGGCCCACGCCCGAGTCGATCAGCGTCTGCTTGAAGCCGCCGCCCGCGCCCACGATCAGCAGGATTCCGGCGATGGGCATGAGGCCCTTCTCGACGGTCTGGTGCAGCCGGTCCTTGGTGAACCCGGCGGCCCGGCCCAGCGTGAAGAAGCCGACGATCACGGCGGCGAGCAGCGCGATCAGCGGCGAGCCGACGACGTCGAAGACACGCTGGGTCGTGTTCGCGGTGTCGTCGATGACGATGTCCACCAGCGCCTTGGCCAGCATCAGCACCACAGGCAGCAGCACCGTGGCGAGCGTCGCGCCGAAGCCCGGACGGCGCTGAAGCTCCTCCGAGGCGCGCTGCGGCAGCATCCGGTCGGGCGCCGGAACGTCCACCCAGCGGGCCGCGACCTTCGAGAACAGCGGACCGGCGATGATCACCGTCGGGACGGCGACCAGGATGCCGAGCGCGAGGGTCACCCCCAGGTTGGCCTTGACCGCGTCGATGGCGACCAGCGGGCCGGGGTGCGGCGGGATCAGACCGTGCATCACGGACAGACCGGCCAGTGCCGGGATGCCGATGCGCATCAGGGAGTAGTTCCCGCGCTTGGCGACCATCAGCACGACCGGGATCAGCAGCACGATGCCGACCTCGAAGAACAGGGGCAGGCCGATCACGGAGGCGATCAGCACCATCGCCCACGGCATGGCGCGCCCGCCGGCCTTGGCGAGGATCGTGTCCACGATCTCGTCGGCGCCCCCGGAGTCGGCGAGCAGCTTGCCCAGGATCGCCCCGAGCGCGATCAGGACGCCGACGCCGGCCACGGTGGAGCCGAGTCCGGTGGTGAAGCTGGTGATGGCCTTGTCGAGCGGCGCCCCGGCGACCGCCCCGAGCGCCAGCGACCCGATGGTCAGCGCCAGGAAGGCATGGAGCTTGAACTTGGTGATGAGCAGGACGATGAGCGCGATGCCCACCAGGACGGCTATGCCCAGCTGGGCGTGTCCTGCGGAGGTGATCGGCGGAGGCGCGTCCGCTGCCAGCATCTCGACGCTGAGTCTGGTCACGGGGGTTCCCTTGCGGTGACGGGGGTGTTCTGACGGGCGCTACTGAGCGCTGCCCGCGGTGTCGGGAAGCACACCGAGTGCCTGCACGGCGCGCTCGGTGATCTCCTGGGGGCTGCCGCTGACGTCCACGGCGACTCCCGCCTCGTCCGGCTCCAGGGGCTGGAGCGTGGCGAACTGGGAGTCCAGCAGCGCGGTGGGCATGAAATGGCCCTGGCGCTGGGACATCCGCTCCTCGATCACCTGCCGGTCGCCCGTGAGGTGCAGGAACACGATCCCGGGGGCCACGGCCCGAAGCCGGTCGCGGTACGACCGCTTCAGCGCCGAGCTGCTCACCACCCCGCCCAGTCCGGCCCGGCCGTGCGCCCAGTGCCCGATGGCGTCCAGCCACGGCCACCGGTCGGCGTCGTCGAGCGGGATCCCGGCCGACATCTTGTCGATGTTGGCGCGGGGGTGGAAGTCGTCGCCCTCGGCGTACGGGACGCCCAGCCGCGCGGCGAGCAAGGGACCGATCGTGGTCTTGCCCGTCCCCGCGACGCCCATCACGACGACGACCTGGGGGGTACGCATGACTGCCTCGCTGTCTTCCTCGACATCGACGCCACTGCGGCGTCGCCACACTGAAACCCATTAGGTACGACGAATTCAAGAGTCTGTGACATATAAGTCTGACTTTTTGTCGCTGTGATCCACGCCGTACGCTGAGTGCATGACCACACCGGGCCGGGGGCTGCACGGCCGTGTACTGGACACCCTCGGCCCCGCGATCACGGCGGGCGAGTACCCGCCGGGCAGCGTCCTGCGCACCGACGAACTCGCCCAGCACTTCGAGGTGTCACGCTCCGTGATGCGCGAGGCGGTCCGCGTGCTCGAATCCATGCACCTGGTCGAGTCCCGCCGCCGGGTGGGCGTCACGGTCCGCCCCAAGGCCGAGTGGAACGTCTACGACCCGCAGGTCATCCGCTGGCGCCTGGCCGGCGCCGACCGCCCGCACCAGCTGCGCTCCCTCACCGTGCTGCGCTCCGCGATCGAACCCGTCGCGGCCGGCCTCGCCGCGCAGCACGCCACGGCCGAGCAGTGCGCCGAACTCACCGAGTGCGCGCTCGGCATGGTGGCCAACTCACGCGGCCACAAGCTGGAGAAGTACCTGATCCACGACATCGCCTTCCACCGGGTCGTCCTCACCGCCTCGGGCAACGAGATGTTCGCCCGCCTCGGCGACGTCGTCGCGGAGGTCCTGGCCGGACGCACCCACCACGAGGTCATGTTCGAGGACCCCGACCCGGCGGCCGTCACCCTGCACGTACAGGTCGCCGAGGCGGTCCGCGCCGGCGACGCGCCCCGAGCGCAGGAGCTGACCCGGCAGATCACCGTGGGCGCCCTGCAGGAACTGGACATCCTGGCGCCGTAAGGCCTGCCCGGCAGGCCCCGGCCCCGGCTACTCGCCCGGGAAGTCCCCGTCCACGTACACCCACGCCCCGTCCACCCGCTCGAACCGGCTCCGCTCGTGCAGCGAGCCGCCCCGGTAGGAGGCGCGGAACGTCACCGTGCCGGTGCTGTGGAACGCGGTCCCGTCGGCGGTGTCCAGGATCTCCAGCCCCGTCCACCGCATCCGCGGATCCAGGTCCAGCCGCGCGGGCCGGGTCCGGGGATGCCAGGTGCGCAGCAGATACCCCGCGTCCCCCCTGACGAAGGCGCTGTACCGCGAGCGCATCAGCAGCTCGGCCGTCGGCGCGGTCGCCGCGCCCGTGTGGAAGCGGCCGCAGCAGTCGCCGTAGGACCGGGGGAGCCCGCAGGGGCAGGTGCGCGAGGTCATGCCCCCATTCTCCCCGCAGCAGGGGAGGCGTCCGCCGCGGGTCGGGTGCACAGTGGAAGTGCCGGACTGGAGCGCCCCCAGGGGCGCCGAGAACCGCGCGACCAGCCACGATGGACCGGCGGACGGCCGGCGCCCGTCGCGGCACCCTCCGCGGAGCGAGGTGGCGGACGATGACCGGACCGATGAGCAGCCGTCCCGCCGTCAAGGAGTGGCGGCTGAACCTGTACCTGTCCGAGCACGATCCGGACACCACGGCCCGGATCATCCTCGACACCGGCGACAACGTCATCGAGAGCCACGCCGAGGCCCGCCGCAACCCCTACGACCGGGCGATGCCGGAGATCGGCGACGAACTCGCCGCCGGACGCGCGCTCATCGCCATGGGCCGCATGCTGCTGCGCGCCGCCGACGGCGACATGAAGGCGACCGGAGCCGCCGACACCGAGGCCCCGGCGCCGCTGTGGCAGCCACGGGAGTGAGGGAGCCCGCCGTGCACTTCACGAACCGCCTGGAAGCGGGACGGAGACTGGGCGAACGCCTGGAGTACCTCAGGGGCCAGGACGTCGTGGTGCTCGGGCTGCCACGCGGAGGGGTACCGGTCGCCGCCGAGGTCGCCGAGGCCCTCGACGCGCCCCTGGACGTCTGCCTGGTGCGCAAGCTCGGCGTGCCGTACCAGCCCGAGCTGGGCATGGGGGCGATCGGCGAGGACGGCGTCCGCGTCATCAACCAGGAGGTGGTGCGCGGTACCGGGGTCTCCGCCGCCGACCTCGCCCGGGTGGAGGAACGCGAGCGCCGCGTGCTGGAGCAGCGGGCCGCGCGCTACCGGGCCGCACCCCCCGTCTCGGTCGCCGGCCGGACCGCCGTCGTGGTGGACGACGGCGTGGCCACCGGCTCCACCGCGCGCGCCGCCTGCCGGATCGCCCGCGCCCGGGGTGCCGCCCGCATCGTGCTGGCCGTCCCCGTGGCCCCGCGGGACTTCGCCCGGCGCCTCGGCGGGGACGCCGACGAACTGGTCTGCCTGGACACCCCCTGGCACTTCGCCGCGGTCGGCCAGTTCTACGCCGACTTCGCCCAGGTCGACGACGCCGAGGTCACCGCCTGTCTGCGCCGGGCCGCGCACCGGCACCGGCACACCGCCGGCGCCGCCTCGACCGACCGGGAGGTGACGGTGACCGCCGCCGGTGCCCGGCTGGGCGGACGGCTCACGGTGCCCGAGGACGCCACCGGAGTCGTGGCCTTCGCGCACGGCAGCGGCAGCAGCCGGCACAGCCCGCGCAACCGGTTCGTGGCCGAGGGGCTGCACCGGGCCGGCCTCGGCACCCTGCTGTTCGACCTGCTCACCGACGCGGAGGAGGCCGACCGGGGCAACGTGTTCGATATCGCCCTGCTGGCCGGACGGCTGCTGGACGCCACCCGCTGGCTGCGCGAGGAACCCGGCACCGAGGGCCTCGCCGTCGGCTTCTTCGGCGCCAGCACCGGAGCCGCCGCCGCCCTGTGGGCCGCCGCCGACCCCGACGCACGGCCCGCCGCCGTCGTCTCCCGCGGCGGCCGGCCCGACCTCGCCGGACCCCGGCTGGCCGCGGTGACGGCACCCACCCTGCTCGTCGTCGGCGGCGCCGATCCGCAGGTCCTCGCCCTCAACCGGGAGGCACAGGCACGACTGCGCTGCGAGAACCGGCTGGAGGTGGTCCCCGGCGCCACCCACCTCTTCGAGGAGCCCGGCACGCTGGAACGGGTGACCGAGCTGGCACGTGACTGGTTCACGGACCACATGGCACCCGCGCACGTATAGCCCCGCCGCCATGGGCGGGAAGTCCGTCACCCTGCTCCTCGCCGGTGACGTCATGCTCGGCCGGGGCGTCGACCAGATCCTCGCGCACCCCGGCGACCCGGCCCTGCGCGAGGACTGCGTCCACGACGCCCGCGACTACGTCGCCCTGGCCGAGACCGCGAACGGACCGGTACCCCGGCCCGTCGACCCCGCCTGGCCCTGGGGCGAGGCCCTGCCCGTGCTGGAGCGGGCCGCCCCGGACGTGCGGGTGGTCAACCTGGAGACCGCCGTCACCCGGGACGGCGACTTCGCACCCGGCAAGGGCGTCCACTACCGGATGCACCCCGCCAACCTGCCCTGCCTCGCCGCCGTCCGGCCCGACGTCTGCGTCCTCGCCAACAACCACGTGCTCGACTTCGGACCGTCCGGCCTCGCGGAGACCCTCGACTCCCTCGCCGCCGCCGGGCTGCGCACCGCCGGAGCGGGTCCGGACGCGGACTCCGCCTGGCGCCCGGCGGCCGTCCCGCTGCGGCCGGGCGGACGCGTCCTGGTCTTCGCCTTCGGCATGCCGTCCAGCGGCATCCCGCACAGCTGGGCCGCCACCGGTGAACGTCCCGGCGTGGCCCTCCTCCCCGCACCGACCGCCGCCGCCGCGCAGGACGTCGCCGACCGCCTGCGGCGCACCGGGCGGCGGCCCGGCGACCTCGTCGTCGCATCCGTCCACTGGGGGCCCAACTGGGGCTACCCGGCCTCCCGCGACGAGATCCGCTTCGCCCACGCGCTCGTCGACGCGGGCGTCGACGTCGTCCACGGGCATTCCTCGCACCATCCGCGCCCACCGGAGGTCTACCGGGACCGGCTCGTCCTGTACGGCTGCGGCGACCTCGTCGACGACTACGAGGGCATCGGCGGCTACGAGCGCTACCGCGACGACCTGCGGCTGCTGTACCTGGTGTCGGTCGAGCCGGGCACCGGCCGGCTGACCGGTCTGCGGATGGTGCCCTTCCGGGCACGCCGACTGCGCCTGGAGCGCGCCTGCGCCGAGGACACCGCCTGGCTGCGCACGGTCCTCGACCGGTACGCGCGCGTCCTCGGCACCCGGGTCGAGCACGGCGACGGCGGCACGCTCACGGTACGGCCGCTGCGCTGATCCTCAGGGTCGCCCGCCCTTGCGCAGGAACCTCCGCAGCCGGGTCAGCGTCCACGTGTTGATCACGTCCTCCTTGGTGAGCCAGCCGCGCTGCGCGGTCGCCACCCCGTAGCGCAGCTGGCCCAGGTGCGGCACGGAGTGCGCGTCGGTGTTCACGGCGAACCTCACCCCGTGCTCCCTCGCCCTGAGGATGTCCTCGTCACGCAGGTCCAGCCGGTCCGGCTGGGCGTTGACCTCCAGCGCGGTACCGGTGCGCGCGCAGACCGCGAACACCTCGTCCCAGTCGGCGTCCACACCCGGCCGCTTGCCGATCAGCCGGGTCGTGGGATGCCCGAGGATGTTGACGTAAGGATGCTCGCAGGCCCGCACCAGCCGCCGCGTCATCGCCGCCCGGTCCAGGTCGAAGTGGGAGTGCAGCGAGGCCACGCACAGATCGAATCCGGCCAGGAACTCCTCCGGCCAGTCCACCTCGCCGTCGGGACCGATGTTCAGCTCGGTGCCGTGCAGCAGCCGCATCCGGCGCCGGGTGCCGTCCAGCTCCCGCAGCCGCTGCCGCTGGGCGAGGATCTTCTCGTCCGTCATGCGCTGCATGTACAGGTTGGGGGCATGGTCGGTGACCGCGTAGTAGGCGTGACCGCGCTCGGCGGCGGCCTCCACCATCGTCTCCAGCGAGGCCAGACCGTCCGTGAGATCGGTGTGCGTGTGCAGGTCGCCGCGGATGTCCCGCTCGGTCACCACCTCGGGCAGGCCGTCGCCCAGCGCCGCCTCGATCTCCCCGCGGTCCTCGCGCAGCGTCGGCGGGATCCACGGCAGGCCGAGCCGCGCGTACACCTCCTCCTCGGTGCGCGACGCCACCGACTCCCCGCTCTCGGTGTCGAACACGCCGTACTCGGAGAGCTTCAGCCCCCGGTGCACGGCGATGGTCCGGGTGCGGATGTTGTGCGCCTTGGACCCGGTGAAGTACTGCAACGCGGCGCCCCACGAATCCGGCGGCACCACCCGCAGATCGAGCTGGAGCCCCTTGCCGGTACGCACCGACGTCTTCTTCGTACCCCGCGCGATCACCTCCGCGGTGACCGGCAGCTCGCACAGCGCGTCCATGAACGGCACCGACCGCCGCGCCGAGACCAGCACGTCCAGGTCGCCGACGGTCTCCCGCATCCGGCGCAGCGAACCGGCGTACGCACAGCGCTCGCAGCCCGGCACGGCGGACAGCTCGGCGACGATCTGCTCGGCGGTGTCCAGCGCCAGCGGCAGCGGCACCCGCGCGCCCGCCCGCTGGAGCAGTTCGATCCCGTGCCGGATGTTCTCCTGCGTCTTCTCGCCGAAGCCCTTCAGGTCCGCCAGCGCGTCCGCCTCGATGGCCGCGGCCAGCTCGCTCACCGACGAGATGTGCAGGTCCTCGTAGAGCCGCAGCGCCTTCTTCGGCCCCAGGGTCGGGATCGTGATCAGCTCGCGCACCCCGGCCGGGATCCTCGCCCGGCGCTCCTCCACCACGGCCATCGTGCCCGTGCGCAGATACTCGGCCACCTTCTCGGCGATCGACCGCCCCACGTTCGGGATCTCCCGCAGCCCGTCGGCGTCCAGCGTGGAGATGTCCGCCGGATACCCGCCGATCGCCCGCGCCGCCTTCTCGTAGGCGCGCGCCTTGAACGCGTCGCCTCCGGTGATCGCGATGAGATCGGCGTACTCCCGAAGGAGCGCCTCGACCTCGTCGTTGCGACGGGCCACGCCTCAAGTCTAGGAAGGGGGGCCGGGGTACGCGAAAGGCCCCTGCTGAGCAGGGGCCTCCACTGGTGTCCGAGGGGGGACTTGAACCCCCACGCCCGATAAAGGGCACTAGCACCTCAAGCTAGCGCGTCTGCCATTCCGCCACCCGGACAAGGTGTCTGTCGAGCGAGGCCTGCCTTTCGGCGGGGTTTCCCTCGCGGCGACGAAGGAAACATTACCAGGCTTTCGCAGGTGGCCGATCACCCCCCGGTGCCGGCGCCGGCCGCACGTGAACGGCGCGTGACGGGCCGGGACCGGTCTTGGGCCCAAGGCGGCGCCGGAGAGAGGATGGCAGGGACCACCAGCAGTGACAGTGGGAGGAAGCAGCGTGAGCGAGACGGACACGGCCAGGAGCGTCACCGGCGAGGACGAGGTCGTGGACCTCTGCCGCGAGCTGATCCGGTTCGACACCAGCAACTACGGCGACCACTCCGGCCCCGGCGAGCGGAAGGCCGCCGAGTGGGTCGCCGAGAAGCTCGCCGAGGTCGGGCTGGAACCGAAGATCTACGAGTCGCACCCCGGCCGCGCCTCCACGGTGGCCCGCATCGAGGGCGAGGACCCGTCCCGGCCCGCGCTGCTCATCCACGGCCACCTGGACGTCGTACCGGCCAACGCGGTCGACTGGACCCACCACCCGTTCTCCGGCGAGGTCGCCGACGGCTGCGTGTGGGGACGCGGGGCCGTCGACATGAAGGACATGGACGCCATGACGCTCGCGGTCGTCCGCAACCGGCTGCGCAGCGGGCGCCGGCCGCCGCGGGACATCGTGGTGGCCTTCCTCGCCGACGAGGAGGCGGGCGGCACGTACGGCGCCCGCTACCTGGTCGACCGCCACCCCGAGCTGTTCGAGGGCGTCACCGAGGCGATCAGCGAGGTCGGCGGCTTCTCCTTCACGGTGGACGACCAGCGGCGGCTGTACCTGATCCAGACGGCCGAGAAGGGCATGCACTGGATGAAGCTGACCGTGGCCGGGACCGCCGGGCACGGCTCGATGATCCACCGCGACAACGCCATCACCGAGCTGTCCGAGGCCGTCGCCCGGGTCGGCCGGCACAAGTTCCCCGTGCGGGTCACCAAGACCACCCGGGCCTTCCTCGACGAACTGGGCGACGCGCTCGGCACCGAGCTGGACCCGGAGGACATGGAGTCCACCCTCGCCAAGCTCGGCGGCATCGCCAAGCTCATCGGCGCGACCCTGAGCAACACCGCCAACCCCACCCAGCTGAACGCCGGCTACAAGGTCAACGTCATCCCCGGCGAGGCCACCGCGCACATCGACGGACGGTTCCTGCCCGGCCACGAGGAGGAGTTCCTCGCCGACCTCGACCGGCTGCTCGGCCCGAAGGTCCGCCGCGAGGACGTGCACGCCGACAAGGCCGTCGAGACCACCTTCGACGGCGCCCTGGTCGAGGCCATGCAGTCCGCCCTGCTCGCCGAGGACCCGACCGCGAAGGCGATCCCGTACATGCTCTCCGGCGGCACCGACGCCAAGTCCTTCGACGACCTCGGCATCCGCGGCTTCGGCTTCGCGCCGCTGAAGCTGCCGCCGGAGCTGGACTTCGCCGGCATGTTCCACGGCGTCGACGAGCGGGTGCCGGTGGACGGCCTGCAGTTCGGCGTGCGCGTGCTGGACCGGTTCATCGACGCGTCGTGACGCTCGGTGCCCCGGGTATTCGGGCAGCCGTACGAGATCGACTGAGAAGGGTGAATGCGACGATAGGCTCGTAGCTTCATCAGTCCCCCCTCGTTACAGGTGACGTGATCCCGAACCTTGGGGTCGCATTGCCAATGAGGAGGAAGAATGATCAAGAAGGTCGTCGCTGCTGCGGCTGCCACCGGTGGGCTGGTTCTCGCGGGCGCGGGCCTGGCCGTCGCCGACTCCGGTGCCCAGGGTGCCGCCGTGCACTCCCCGGGTGTCGTCTCCGGCAACGTCATCCAGGTGCCCGTCCACGTCCCGGTGAACGTGTGCGGCAACACGATCAACGTGATCGGGCTCCTGAACCCCGCCTTCGGCAACGCCTGCGTCAACAAGTGACGCCGGCTCCCTGAGGGGCGTCTTCGACGAGCCGTCGGCCTCGGAGCGCGCGCCATGCGCTCCGGGGCCGACCGGTCTTTACGGAACGAAGACGAACGAAGACATGGAAGGCAGGGGGGATTCAGCATGCGACAGGTCACGCGCAAGGGCCTGATGACCATGGCCGCCGCGACCGGTGTCATCGCCGCCGCGGGCGGCTACGCCCACGCCGACTCGGGTGCGGCGGGCGCCGCCGGGGGCTCACCCGGCGTACTGTCCGGCAACACGGTGCAGGTGCCCGTGCACGCGCCGGTGAACGTCTGCGGCAACACCGTGAACGTCGTGGGGCTCCTGAACCCGTCGGTGGGCAACACATGCGCCCATCACGGCGGAGCCCCGGGGGGTCACCACAGCGGTTCCGGCGGCTCGCACGCGGGCGGCCACACCGGCGGCTCGCCGGGCGTGGGTTCCGGCAACACCGTGCAGGTGCCGATCGACGCCCCCGTGAACGTGTGCGGCAACAGTGTCGACGTCATCGGGGCGGGGAACGCCGCGGTGGGGAACGACTGCGCCGATGACGGCGGGCACGGCAATCCGCCCGGGCATCCGGGCCACCCCGGGCACCCGGGCCACCCAGGGCAGCCGGGGCACCCCGGGAAGCCGGGAGAGCCGGGGCACCCGGGGAAGCCCGGTGAGCCCGGGCATCCGGGGAAGCCCGGTCAGCCCGGTCAGCCCGGAAATCCGGGGCACCCCGGCGGTCCGGGGCACCCCGGCACCGGCTCGCACACCGGCGAGGGGGGCTCCGGAACGCACGGGGCGTCGCAGGTCCAGGCCCATGTGGGCCGCTCCGGCCAGCCCCTGGGCACCGCCCAGCTCGCCCACACCGGCAGCGACGTGCCGCTCGGCATCGCCCTGCCGGCCGGCGCGGGCGCGCTGCTCGCCGGCACGGTGCTCTACCGCAAGGCGCGCGCCAGGGCGTGACCCGAAACGGAGCGGGCCCCTGCCGTGTCGGCGGGGCCCGCTCCGTTCATCTGTCCGCACTCACTCTGTGATCACGCTCACCATGTCGCGCGCACCTGGCGGATGATCCGCCGGCGCAACCGCACCCTGCGGCTGCCGTCGCGCAACAGGCTCAGTCGGTCCAACTCCCAGTGTCCGTACTCGGCATGGTCCGTCAGCAGACGTGTGGCCTCCTTGCGGGACACCCCGCGAGGTACGTACACGTCGACAAATTCGTATTCCGGCATCGCATCTATTGTGCGGGCTGGTGCCCGGTACGGATAGCGTCTGCACTATGTCTGATGCTGCGCAGCCCACCGCTGCCGAGGTACGCGCCGCCGCCGAGGCCGTCAAGACCGCGCTCGACCGTCATCTCGCCGCGGTCGAACGCAGGTCGGGGGAGGACGACCCGGCCGTGTCCGAGGCGTTCAACCAGCTGGCCGCTGCCGCCGAGGCGTACGACGAAGTGCTCTACGACCGTTACGACGAGGTCACCCCCTTCGAGATCCCCGGCGCGGACGAAGCGCTGCCGCCGTACGCGGGCCCCGAGGAGCCGAACGCGATCAGTGTGCTGATCCGCCGCGACTACACCGTGGCGGAACCCCAGCGGCTGCTGGCGCAGGCCCAGCGGGTCGAGGCGGCGGAGTACGACGACGTCGTGGACGAGGACGATGCCGCCGGGACGGTCCCGGGGGCACTGGGCATCCTCTTCGGCGAGTTCGAACCCGACGAGATCGCCTCCCGGCACAAGGAGTTCGGCCTGGAGGAGGGCGACTCCACGCTCTGGGTCACCGCGGCGGAGGAGCCGCCGGAGGCCGGCGAGTGGCTGGAGACGCCGTTCGAGCACATCGATCCGCAGCAGGTGGTGTGCCGGTTCGACGTGAGCGCGGTGTTCGACGACGAGGTCTCCGACGGCGAGGACGACATCGACTTCGTCGACGACGAGGACGAGGACGGCGAGCTGGAGCCGATCGACGCCGAGAAGTGACAGCGGAGAATGACCGCCGAGACGTGACCGCCGAGAAGTGACAGAGGTGGACGTGACGGGGCCGGTGGCGCCGCGGGCGTGGAGCCCGTACGGCACCGCCGGCCTGTCGCCTTCCTGGGCTCAGCTCGCCGGCACCTGGGTGCGCAGCAGAGCCGGCAGGCGGGTCGTGCGCGGCTTCGGCGGGATTTCCGCCACCGCCTTCGGCAGGGCCTGTTCCACACCGTGCACGACCGACAGGTGCCGTTCCGCCCGGCCGAACGCCGTGTAGACCCAGGGGCGGCTGAGGGCCTGAGCGGCGTCGCCGGGCAGGACCACGACCGCCGCCGGCCAGCGGGCGCCCACCGCCTGGTGCGCGGTCAGCGCCCAGCCGTGCCGGACGCTCCCCTCGACCCGCTCGCGCGGTACGACGACGGGGGCGCCGGCGCACGACAGGTGCAGCCCTTCGGCGTCGGCCCTCACCACCACACCCGGCACGGTGCGCCCCGGCGCGGGGGAGTAGGCGATCCGGTCGCCGGGGTCGAAGCCGCCGAACCGGCCGGGGCCCGGGTTGAGGCGCTCCTTCAGGGCGGAGTTCAGGGCGCGCGTGCCCGCGGCGCCGCCGTGGCCCGGGGTGATCACCACGGTCTGGTCGGCCGGGACGCCGATCGCCCGGGGCACCGAGTCCGCGACCAGCTGCACCGTCCGGTGCACGGCCTCGCCCGCGTCCCGCACCGGCACGATGACGATCTCCTTGCCCGGCGCGGCGACCTGGTTCAGCTCGCCGACGCCGATGCCGGAGACCAGCTCGCCGAGCGGACCGGGGTCCGGCACACGGGAGGCGATCTGCGGGCAGGCGCGGGCCGCGAGCAGGTCGGCGAAGACGCGGCCCGGACCGGCCGACCACAGCACTCCGGGGTCGCCGCTGAGCAGCAGCCGGGCCCCGTCGGGCAGCGACTCCGCCAGCATCGCGGCGCTCTCCACGTCGAGCTGGGGCGCGTCCAGCACGATCAGCAGGTCGAGTTCCAGGGCGCCGTCCGCGTCGCGGCCCGGGCCCTCGGTGCCGGACAGCAGCCCCGCGACCGTGCCCACGCCGTGCTCCGCCGGCTCCCCGCCCAGCCGCTCGGCCAGGCGCCGGCGCCCGTCCGGGGTGTGGCAGACGGTGAAGGCCCGCAGGCCCGCGGCACGGGCGGCACCGAGCAGCGCGGCCGGCTCGGCGCGGGCCGCCTCCCCACCGGTGTGCAGCACCAGGCCGTGCCCGGCGACCGCGCGGGCCAGCTCCGCGGCACCGCCGGACACCCCGGCCGCGACGGCCTCCCAGGCCTGTCCGGCCTCCTGGGACAGGGAGTTGACCAGCCGGGCCAGCGCGTCCGCGAGGCTCTCCTCGGCCAGCGCGTACCGCTCCAGGCCGACGAGGACCCGGACCGGCCGCTCCCGCTCCTCGTCGGTGTCCGCGTCGCCCGCCTGGGGCGCGGCGGCGCCGGGCTCCTCCAGGGCGTCCTGGAAGACCAGCGCCTCACCCTCGGCGAGCGCGGCCTGCACCGCCGCGTCCGGGTCCGGCACGCCCTGCTTGCCGAGCGCCCCGGTGAGCGTGGGCAGCTCCAGGGCGGTGTGCCCGGCCACGGCCGCCTGCTCCAGCAGCCAGACGGTCAGCGCGCGGCCCCGCCGCTCGTCGTCCGGGCCGCAGGCCGCGCCGAGCAGCGCCCGGGCGAAGCCGTCGGCCTGGTCCGGCCGTACACCGCCGACCCGGAGCAGCTGCCAGGGGTCCTCCCGCAGCGCGGTGTCGGCGCCCTCGCCCAGGGCCGCGGCGACCTGGGGGGCCAGGGTGTCGGGCGCGCCGCCCTCGGCCAGCACGCGGCGCACGGCGTCGACGGTCTCCGGCGCGGGGCCGCCGGGCACGACCGGGGCCGGGGCGGGCTGGGGCCTGCGCACCGGTTCCGGGGCGGGGCGGCGCGGTGCCGGTGCGGGCTCCGCGAACACCGTGGCCGCCGGCTTCTCGCCGCTCTCCACGGCCCGGACCGCCGCGAGCAGGTCGGCCGCCTTGCCGCTGAGCTTGGCCCCGCTGGCGATCGTGCCCCTCTTCTCGGCCTTGCGCCGCTCGATCCGCTCCCGCTCGATCCGCTGCGCGGCCAACTCGGCCTCCGCCTCGGACAACCCGGCAGCACCGGCCCCGCCCTCGGCCCCGCCGGTGTCGCCGTCGGCGTCCGCCCCGCCGGTGTCGCCTTCGGCATCGGCCCCGGCCGGGTCCTCGCCGGCGTCCGCCCTGGCCGGGTCTCCGCTGGTGTCCGTCCTGTCCGGGGCCCCGCTGCTGTCCGTCCCGGCCGTATCCCCGTCGGCATCCGCCCCGCCGGTGTCGCCGTTGGCGTCGGCCCCGGCCGGGTTCCCGCTGCTGTCGCCGTCGGCGTCCGCCCCGGCCGGGTCCTCGCCGGCGTCCATCCTGGCCGGGTCTCCGCTGCTGTCCGTCCCGGCCGTATCCCCGTCGGCGTCCGCCCCGCCGGTGTCGCCGTTGGCATTGACCCCGGCCGGGTTCCCGCTGCTGTCCGCCCCGGCCGGGCCTTCGCCGGCGTCCGCGCCTCCCGGGTCGCCGGCGGCACCCGCGTCGTCGGTGGCGGTCGCGCCCTCGGCCGTGACGGCCCCGTCGGTGCCCTGCTCCGTGGCCCCCGGTGTGTCCGGCGTCCCCGGCCCGGCTTCCTCCGTGGTCTCCGGCTCCGTGCTCACAGCGTGCTCCAGTCGTGATCGGGATAGCGGTGCACGGGCGCCGACACATCGTCCAGCGCCCGGCAGATCTCGTCAGGAAGACTAAGGGCCTCCACTGACAACGCCGCCGTGAGCTGCTGGGCGTTGCGGGCGCCGACGATCGGCGCGGCCACCCCGGGCCGGTCCCGGACCCAGGCGAGGGCCACCTGGAGCGGGGTGACCGCGAGCCCGTCGGCGGCCGTCGTCACCGCGTCCACGATGCGGGTCGCCGTGTCGTCCAGATACGGCTCGACGAACGGCGCCAGGTGCTCGGAGGCGCCGCGCGAGTCCGGGGGAGTGGTGTGCCGGTACTTGCCGGTGAGCACGCCCCGGCCGAGCGGGGAGGAGGGCAGCAGGCCCACCCCGAGGTCCAGCGCGGCGGGCAGCACCTCGCGCTCCACGCCCCGCTGGAGCAGCGAGTACTCCATCTGGGTGCTGGCCAGCCGGGTCCGCACGCCCGGTGCGGCGAGCTGCCAGGTGGCCGCCTTGGCCAGCTGCCAGCCGCAGAAATTGGACACCCCCGCGTACCGGGCCCGGCCGCTGCCGACCGCGAGGTCGAGGGCGTGCAGCGTCTCCTCCAGCGGGGTGTCGGGGTCGTAGGCGTGGACGTGCCACAGGTCGACGTAGTCGGTGCCCAGACGGGCCAGGGAGGCGTCGAGCGCGGCGAGCAGATGGCCGCGGGAGCCGTCGAAGCGGCGGTCGGGGTCGGGGACGCTGCCCGCCTTGGTGGAGATGACCAGGTCACGGCGCGGCACCAGGCCGTCCATGAGCTGCCCCAGCAGGTACTCCGCCTCTCCGTCGCCGTACACGTCCGCCGTGTCGACCAGGGTGCCGCCGGCCTCCCAGAACGCCTTCAGCATGTCCGCGGCGTCGTGCTCGTCGGTGTCCCGGCCCCAGGTGAGGGTGCCGAGTCCGATCCGGGACACGCGCAGGCCGGTCCGGCCGAGATGCCTCTGCTCCATGACCGCGAGATTACTGGCCAGAACCGGTGCGGTGGGTGGCCTGTGGACAACCCGTTCGCAGTGCCCCGAAGGGCGCCGGGACCTGCGCGACCGGGACCGCCGGGGCCGGGCACCCTGCCCCCGGCACCCGCCCCCGCGCTAAGGTCTGCCGCACAGGGACGTTACTCATGGGTAAGGGGATTCGGCCATGCAGCTCGGGATCAACCTCGGCTACTGGGGTGCCGGAATGGACGGCGACAACCTGGCCGTGGCGCAGGAGGCCGACCGGCTGGGCTACGCGGTGTGCTGGGCCGCCGAGGCCTACGGCTCCGACGCGGCCACCGTGCTCAGCTGGGTCGCCGCGCAGACCGAGCGCATCGACGTCGGCTCGGCCATCTTCCAGATCCCGGCCCGGCAGCCCGCGATGACCGCGATGACCGCGGCCACGCTCGACTCGCTCTCCGGCGGCCGGTTCCGGCTCGGCCTCGGCGTCTCGGGCCCGCAGGTCTCCGAGGGCTGGTACGGCGTCAAGTTCGACAAGCCGCTGGCCCGCACCCGCGAGTACGTGGAGATCGTCCGCAGGGCGATGACCCGCGAGCGGCTGACGTACGAGGGCGAGCACTGGACGCTGCCGCTGCCCGGCGGTCCGGGCAAGCCGATCAAGCTGACCGTGCACCCGCAGCGGGAGCACATCCCGCTCTACATCGCCGCGATCGGCCCGAAGAACCTGGAGCAGACCGGCGAGATCGCCGACGGCGCGCTGCTGATCTTCCCCTCCGCCGAGCACCTGGAGGAGACCACGGTCAAGTACCTGCGGGCCGGCCGGGAGAAGGCGGGGCTGACGCTCGACGGGTTCGACGTGTGCCCGACCCTGCCGATCGCCCTCGGCGACGACAAGGACGTGGCCCGGCTCGCCGACACCTTCCGCCCGTACACCGCCCTGTACGTCGGCGGCATGGGCAGCGCCAAGCAGAACTTCTACAACCAGCTCGCCCAGCGCATGGGGTACGAGAAGGAGGCCGCCGAGATCCAGACCCGGTACCTGTCCGGGGACAAGCAGGGAGCCGCCGCCGCGATCCCGCAGGACCTCATCGACCGGACCACTCTGCTTGGCTCCGTGGACCGGATCGCCGACCGGATGAAGGCCTACGCCGCCGCCGGCGTCACCACCCTCAGCCTGGCTCCGGCCGGCTTCACGCTGGAGGAGCGGATCGCCTCCCTGCGGGCCGGCAGCGAGGCCCTGGAGCGCGCCGGACTCGCGTAAGGGGTGTCAGCGGCCGTGGTGGGGGCTCGGGGGTCTTCCCCGCCACGGCCGTCACCGGGAACAACGCGCCCGGCACCGCGCGGTTACGACCGCGCCCCGTTCTTTCACGGCTCCGCGGCACTCCGCCTCGTCGCGGCTCCGGCGGCGGCCCTCCTCCGTTCGGGCCAGTTCCGCGCACCCCACGTTGCGGCGCCTTCCCCCCGGCACTTGACTCGTTCTTCGCGGGACCCGTGCGCGCGGAGTCCGGCGTAGCCGGGGAGAGGTGTCTGCCATGCTGTCGGCCAAGAGCTTGTTCCAGGAGATCCTCGACAACGACGAGTCCTTCCGCCTCTTCTGCTCCATCGCCGCCGGCGGGGAGGCCCAGGGCGGCTGGGAGAACGGGCGGATCGCCGCGCTGGTCCCGGAGGGCGAACGCGCGCTCGCCCCGAAGATCGCCCGGCACGGCGCCGACGAGGACAAGCACGGACGCATCTTCACCGCGCTGCTGAGGAGGCGCGGCCTCGCCCCCGTCCCCGTCCCGCCCGACACCGACTACACGATGCTCCTGGAGCGGTGCGGCATCGGCATCGCCCACGACAGGCTCCGCCGGGACGAGCCGCTCACCGTGCGGGACATCATCGTCTACCTCGCGCACAGCCGGGTCACCGAACAGCGCGCCGCCGAGCAACTGGGACTGCTCCGGAAGCACTTCGCCGACCACCCGGAGATCGGCAAGGCCGTCCGCGTGATCTCCGACGACGAGGACGACCACCTCGCCTACACCCACGAGGAACTGCTGCGCCTCGCCGCCGCCGGGCACGGCCGGCTGATCCAGCGCACCCTGCGCGCGTGCGCGCTCACCGAGATCCGCGTCCACCGGGACGTCAGCCTCGCCGTCATGGCCCGCATGGGCCGCATCCTCGGCTGGCCGAAGTCCAGGTCCGCGCTGCTCGCGGCCGGCATCCGCGCCGTGTACGCCTACGAGCGCCTCGCCGGCTGGCACCGCATGGTCACCCTCGCCCCGCCCGCGCGCCGCGACGCCCTGGGGCGGCCCGCGCCACCCGCCCCCGAGTACGTCTGAGCGCGCTCACAGCCAGCCGCGCTGCTTGAACTGCCGGTACAGCAGCACCTCCAGTACGGCCATCACGAGGATCACCGCCGGATACGACCACAGCCAGTGCAGCTCGGGCATGTGGTCGAAGTTCATGCCGTAGATGCCCGCGATCAACGTGGGGACCGCGGCCATCGCCGCCCACGCGGAGATCTTCCGCATGTCGTCGTTCTGCTGCACGCTTGTCTGCGCCAGGTGGGCGGAGAGGATGTCCGACACCAGCCGGTCCAGGGCCTCCACGGACTCGTTCACGCGCGTGAGGTGGTCGCCCACGTCCCGGAAGAAGGGCCGCGCCTTGTCGTGCACGAACGGCACCGAGCCACCGAGCGGGCCGTTGCCGGCCAGCCGGGTCAGCGGCAGGGCCAGTGGCCCGGTGGCCCGGCGGAACTCCAGGACCTGCCGCTTGAAGGTGTAGATCCGGGACGCGGTGTTGCGGGAGCCGCCGGTCTCGGGCTGGAAGACCTCCGCCTCCAGCTCGTCCAGGTCGGTCTGCAGCTCCGTCGCCACCTCCAGATAGTGGTCGACGGTGGCGTCCGCGATGGCGTACAGCACGGCCGTCGGCCCCTTGTCGAGCATCTCCGGCTCCTCCTCCAGCCGGTGCCGCACCGCCGCCAGCGGCGAGCACTCGCCGTGCCGGACGGTCACCACGAAGCAGTCGCCCACGAAGACCATGACCTCGCCGGCGGAGACCGCGTCGCTCTCCGGTTCGTACACGACCGGCTTCAGCACCATGAACAGCGAGTCGTCGTACACCTCCAGCTTCGGTCGCTGATGTGCCTTGAGGGCGTCCTCCACGGCCAGTGGATGCAGTCCGAACTCCTCGGTGACCAGTCCGAACTCCCGCTCGGACGGTTCGTGCAGCCCGATCCACACGAAGCCGCCGGCCGCCCGCGCCTCGGCGAGCGCGTCGGACAGGTCCTCCGGCCCCTCGGTGCGGCGTCCGTGCCGATAGATGGCGCAGTCCACGATCACGCTGCGCATTCTCCCCTCGCCCAGCCGACGGCGCACGCCTTCATGCGCCTACCCTGGTCCGCATGCCCACGCTGATCCTCGTCAGGCACGGACGTTCCACCGCCAACACCTCGGGTCTGCTCGCCGGGCGGACGCCCGGCGTCGCCCTGGACGAGCGCGGCGCCGCGCAGGCCGCCGCGCTGCCCGCACGGCTCGCCGGCCTGCCGCTCTCCGAGGTCGTCACCAGCCCCCTCCAGCGCTGCCAGGAGACCGTACGGCCGCTGTTGGAGGCCCGCCCCGGCCTGCCCGTCCACACCGAGGAGCGGATCGGGGAGTGCGACTACGGCGACTGGTCCGGCCGCAAGCTGGCCGAGCTGAAGGACGAGCCGCTGATGGAGGTCGTCCAGGCCCACCCGTCGGCCGCCGCCTTCCCCGGCGGGGAGTCCATGCGGGCCATGCAGACCCGTGCCGCCGAGGCCGTACGCGAGTGGAACGCGCGCGTGGAGCGCGAGCACGGCGCCGACGCGGTCTACCTGATGTGCTCCCACGGCGACATCATCAAGTCGCTCGTGGCCGACGCCCTCGGACTTCACCTCGATCTCTTCCAGAGGATCTCCGTGGAGCCCTGTTCCGTCACCGCGATCCGCTACACCCGTCTGCGGCCCTTCCTCGTCCGCCTCGGCGACACCGGCGACTTCGCTTCGCTCGCCCCGCGCGAGGAACCCGGTGACGGCGACGCACCGGTCGGGGGTGGTGCGGGCGCACCGTGATCGTCGGCCGCAGTAGGGTGAAGCGATCCACCCCATCGCGTGTCCGCACGGCCCGCACCGCTGAAACGCTCGAAACCACGACATCAATGGAGACAGGACGTGTCCCGTCAGGTGTTCCTCTACGACCAGCCGGACCGCTTCGTGGCCGGCACGGTCGGACTGCCCGGGCGCCGTACCTTCTTCCTCCAGGCCACCGCAGGCCCCCGGGTGACCAGCGTGGTCCTGGAGAAGACCCAGGTCGCCGCGCTCGCCGAGCGCATGGACGAACTGCTCGACGAGGTCGTACGCCGTAGTGGCGGCAGCGCCGCGGTCCCTGCCGTGGCTCCCTCCGAGATCGCCGACACCGCACCGCTGGAGACCCCCATCGAGGAGGAGTTCCGCGTCGGCACCATGGCCCTGGCCTGGGACGGCGAGGAACAGCGCATGATCGTCGAGGCACAGGCCCTCGTGGAGCTGGAAGCCGACACCGAGGAGGACCTGGCCGAGGCCGAGGAGCGGTTGCTCCAGGACGAGGAGAACGGACCCCCGATGCTGCGGGTCCGGCTGACCGGCGCGCAGGCCCGGGCCTTCGCCAAACGCGCCCTCGACATCGTCAACGCCGGGCGGCCACCGTGCCCGCTGTGCAGCCTCCCGCTCGACCCGGAAGGACACGTATGTCCGCGCCAGAACGGATACCGCCGCGGAGCGTGACGGCCGGCCCGACCCCCGCCGAGCTGCTCGCGCGGGGTGAGCTGACCGTGCGCGGCCGGATCCGCGAGGCGTCCAACGCGGCGCTGTTCTGCACGGTCGCCCTGGACGGCCTGGAAGCCTCCTGCGTGTACAAGCCGGTGGCCGGGGAACGCCCCCTGTGGGACTTCCCGGACGGCACCCTGGCGGGCCGCGAGGTGGCCGCCTACGAGGTCTCCGAGGCCACCGGCTGGGGGCTGGTGCCGCCCACCGTCCTGCGTGACGGGCCGTACGGCGAGGGCATGTGCCAGTTGTGGATCGACGTCCACCCCGAGGCGGAGCTGCTCGCCCTGGTCGACGGCGAGGAGCCGGAGCCGGGCTGGAAGGCGATCGGGTTCGCCGAGGTCGGTGAGGGGCGCACCGCGCTGCTCGTGCACGCGGACGACGAGCGGCTGCGCCGGCTCGCCGTCCTGGACGCGGTGATCAACAACGCCGACCGCAAGGGCGGTCATCTGCTGCCCACCGCCGAGGGCCGGCTCTACGGCATCGACCACGGCGTCACCTTCAACGTCCAGAACAAGCTGCGCACCCTGCTGTGGGGCTGGGCCGGGGAACCCCTCAGCCCGGAGGCCGTCGAGGTCCTCAAGGGGCTGCGGGACGGCCTGGAGGGGGAGCTGGGCCGGCGGCTGGCCGCGCTGATCACCGCCGCGGAGATCGACGCCACGCGCGCGCGTGTCGACGCGCTGCTCACCTCGGGCGTGCATCCGGAACCGAGCGGGGAGTGGCCGGCCATCCCCTGGCCGCCGGTGTGAGCACATCCGGCACCGAGGTGCAAGACCGCGGATCCGGCCATCCGCCGCATCCCGTTCGTATCCGCAGCTCGGGGCCGGTTAGGCTCATGTACATGCATGCCTGGCCCGCTTCCGAGGTCCCCGCCCTGCCTGGTCAGGGCCGCGACCTGAGGATCCACGACACCGCGACCGGCGGCCTGGTCACCCTCGACCCCGGTCCCGTCGCCCGCATCTACGTCTGCGGCATCACGCCGTACGACGCGACCCACATGGGTCACGCGGCGACCTACAACGCGTTCGACCTGGTTCAGCGCGTGTGGCTCGACACCAAGCGGCAGGTCCACTACGTCCAGAACGTCACCGACGTCGACGATCCGCTGCTGGAGCGGGCGGACCGGGACGGCGTCGACTGGGTCGCCCTCGCCGAGAAGGAGACCGCCCTCTTCCGCGAGGACATGACCGCCCTGCGGATGCTCCCGCCGCGGCACTACATAGGCGCCGTCGAGGCGATACCCGGCATCGTCCCGCTCGTGGAACGGCTGCGCGACCTCGGCGCGGCCTACGAGCTGGAGGGTGACATCTACTTCTCCGTCGAGTCCGACCCGCACTTCGGCAAGGTCTCGAACCTCGACGCCGCCGCCATGCGGCTGCTGTCCGCCGAGCGCGGCGGCGACCCGGACCGCCCGGGCAAGAAGAACCCGGTCGACCCGATGCTGTGGATGGCGGCCCGGCCCGGCGAGCCCAGCTGGGACGGCGGCTCCCTCGGCCGGGGCCGGCCCGGCTGGCACATCGAGTGCGTGGCCATCGCCCTCGACCATCTCGGCATGGGCTTCGACGTCCAGGGCGGCGGCTCCGACCTCGCCTTCCCGCACCACGAGATGGGCGCCTCGCACGCCCAGGTGCTCACCGGCGAGTTCCCCATGGCCAAGGCCTACGTGCACGCCGGCATGGTGGCCCTGGACGGCGAGAAGATGTCGAAGTCCAAGGGCAACCTGGTCTTCGTCTCCACGCTGCGCCGTGACGGCGTCGACCCCGCCGCCATCCGTCTCGCGCTCCTCGCCCACCACTACCGCGCCGACTGGGAGTGGACCGACCAGGTCCTCCAGGACGCCGTCGCCCGCCTCGGCCGCTGGCGCGCGGCCGTCTCCCGCCCCGACGGGCCGTCCGCCGACGCGCTCGTGGAGGAGATCCGCGAGGCCCTGGCGAACGACCTGGACGCCCCGACCGCCCTGGCCGCGGTGGACCGGTGGGCGGCCCGGCAGGAGCAGGAGGGCGGCACCGACACCGGCGCCCCCGGCCTGGTGACGCGCGCGGTGGACGCGCTGCTGGGCGTGGCTCTCTGAGCGACGGCCTGCCGCGGCACCCCCGTAGCGCGCCGGCACCACACGGAAGGGGCGGTTCCCGACACGGGAACCGCCCCTTCCGTACCCTCGGGTTTCCGCGGCCTCAGTCCTCCGGGCCGTCCTCGTCGTCCTCCCTGGGGCCCCCGCCACCGGCCGGAGGCCTCGGCTTCCCGCCCGGAGGGCCCACGTCCCGGCGCCGCAGATACCGCTCGAACTCCCGGGCGATCGCCTCACCGGACGCCTCCGGCAGCTCCGCGGTGTCCCGGGCCTCCTCCAGCGTCTGGACGTACTCGGCGACCTCGCTGTCCTCGGCGGCCAGCTGGTCCACGCCCACCTGCCAGGCCCGCGCGTCCTCGGGCAGCTCCCCCTGCGGGATGCGCAGGTCGAGCAGGTCCTCCAGACGGTTCAGCAGCGCCAGCGTCGCCTTGGGGTTGGGCGGCTGGGAGACGTAGTGCGGTACGGCCGCCCACAGGGAGACCGCCGGGACGCCCGCGTGCGTGCACGCCTCCTGTAGGACGCCGACGATGCCCGTCGGACCCTCGTACTTGGTCTCCTCCAGGTCCATGCGCCGGGCCAGGTCCGGGTCCGACGTCACCCCGCTGACCGGCACCGGCCGCGTGTGCGGGGTGTCACCGAGCAGGGCGCCCAGGATGACCACCAGCTCCACGCCCAGCTCGTGCGCGAAGCCCAGCAGCTCGTTGCAGAACGACCGCCAGCGCATGGATGGTTCGATGCCCCGGACCAGCACCAGGTCGCGCGGCTTCTCACCGCCGACGCGGACCACCGACAACCTGGTCGTGGGCCACGTGATCTTGCGCACACCGCCGTCCATGAACACCGTGGGGCGGTTCACCTGGAAGTCGTAGTAGTCCTCGGCGTCCAGCGCCGCGAAGACCTCGCCCTTCCATTCGCGTTCCAGATGCGCGACCGCCGCGGAGGCGGCGTCGCCGGCATCGTTCCAGCCCTCGAACGCGGCCACCATGACTGGGTCGATCAGCTCGGGAACCCCCTCCAGCTCGATCACCCAGTGCCTCCTTCCGACGTGCCCTCGCTTGACCCACCAACCTTACGGCGTCCGGCGGGGGCGCCCGCAGCCCCCTTGCGTGGGGGAGTGAACGGATCACTGCCCCGTTCGCCGCCGAGGAACACGCGTGAGCAGCCGAACTCACAGCGTGGACCGCAGCCACTGCTCCACGCTCGCGATGTGCACCGTCGCCCAGGAGCGCGCCGCCTCCGCGTCCCGGTCGCGCAGCGCGCCGAGGATCGCCCGGTGCTCGCGCAGGGTGCGGCCGACCGCGTCCTCCTGGGTGAGGCCCCGCCAGATCCGGGCCCGCGTGGTGGGCCCCGACAGCCCGTCCAGCAGGGAGCACAGCACCGAGTTCCCGGCGCTCTGCACGATGCTCCGGTGGAACTCCAGGTCGGCCGCGACCAGTTGCTCCACGGACGGTTCCGCGCCCAGCGCGTCCAACTGGGCCTCCAGCGCGTCCAGTTGCCCCGGGTCGATCCGGGGCGCCGCCAGCGCGGTCGCGGCCGGCTCCAGGATCCGGCGCACCGCGAGGAACTCCAGCACCGTGTCGTCGCGGTGGAAGTCCACGACGAAGCTCATCGCCTCCAGCAGCAGCTGCGGATCGAGGCTGGTGACGTAGGTGCCGTCGCCCTGCCGCACGTCGAGGATCCGGATCAGCGACAGGGCGCGTACGGCCTCCCGCAGGGAGTTGCGGGACAGGCCCAGCTCGGCGGCCAGCTCGCTCTCCTTCGGCAGCCGGTCGCCCGGGCGCAGCGCACCGGAGACGATCATCCCCTTGATCTTCTCGATCGCCTCGTCGGTGACTGCCACGGCCGGCCTCCTGTCGCCCCAGACATCGGATGTCTCAGCACATTATGCGGCGGCGGCCGGGGGCCGAAGAGCGCGTTCCGGGCGCGCGGGGAAGCGGAAGGGGCGGCCCCGTCGGCGTGGGGCCGCCCCTTCCGCTGTGCCTTCCGGATCCCGTCCGGCCGGACCCGGCCCGCTCGCTACTTCTTGTCCAGCAGGTCCTGGACCTTGGCGCGGACCTCGTCCGTGGCCAGGCCCCGGATGGTCAGCGTGGTGCGGCGGCGCAGGACGTCGTCCGGCGTCTCGGCCCACTCGTGGTCACGGGCCCAGACGACCTGCGCCCAGATCTCCGGGGCGTCGGGGTGGACGCGCTCGGCCAGCTCCGGGTTCTCGTTCGCCAGGCGGGCGATGTCGAAGGCCAGGGAGCCGTAGTGGGTGGCCAGGTGCCTGGCCGTGTCGGCGGCCATGCGCGGGCCGGGCGCCGGGCCGTCGACCAGCAGGCGGTGGGCGACCGCGCGCGGGTTGGCGACACCGGGCAGCGGCAGCTTCTTCGGCAGCGAGGAGATCGGCTCGAAGTCGTCGCCGAGGGGGTGACCCGGCAGCGCCTCCAGCTTCTTCATGATCGTCCGGCCGATGTGGCGGAACGTCGTCCACTTGCCGCCCGCGACGGACAGCATGCCGCCCCTGCCCTCGGTCACCACGGTCTCGCGCTTGGCCTTGGCGGTGTCGCCGGGGCCGCCCGGCAGCACCCGCAGACCGGCGAACGCGTAGGTGATGAGGTCGCGCTGGAGCTGCTGGTCCCGGACGGAGAACGCGGCCTCGTCCAGGATCTGGGCTATGTCCTTGTCGTTGACCGCGACATCCGCCGGGTCGCCCTCGTACTCCTCGTCGGTGGTGCCGAGCAGCAGCATGTCCTCCCAGGGGAGGGCGAAGGTGATGCGGTACTTGTCGATGGGGGTCGCGAGCGCGGCCTTCCACGGAGACGTCCGCTTCAGGACCAGGTGCGCGCCCTTGGACAGGCGGATGGACGGGGCCGCGTTCGGGTCCTCCATCCTGCGCAGGTGGTCGACCCAGGGGCCGGTCGCGTTCAGCA
This sequence comes from Streptomyces sp. NPDC004658, assembly GCF_040609555.1. Lineage (NCBI taxonomy): Bacteria > Bacillati > Actinomycetota > Actinomycetes > Kitasatosporales > Streptomycetaceae > Streptomyces > Streptomyces sp. NPDC004658. The sequence continues at coordinate 15,102 of NZ_JBEXKG010000014.1, read as the reverse complement.
CCAGGCGGGCGTTGACGCCGAACTCCTCGCCGGACAGCCGGTCCCTGAGGTCGGCGCCGGTGACCCGGCCCCGGGTGAAGCGCAGCCCGGTGACCTCGGCGTGGTTGAGGACGACCGCGCCCGCCTCGACGGCCGCGCGGACGGTCATCAGCGCCATGCGGGCGTCGTTCATCTGGTCGTCGCCGTAGACGGCCACGGCCTTGAGGTTCTCGGTGCGCAGCTCGGGCACGTCCTGCGCCGCCTTGGCGGGGGAGAGCAGGTGGCCGACGCCGTCGCCGAACGCGGAGAGCGCGGAGTAGGCGAAGACGCCCGCGCCGAGCTTCGCCGCGCCGTGCGGCCCGCCCTTGTACACGGGGAGGTAGAAGGTGAGCGGGTTCGCCAGGTGGGGGGCCACCTGGCGGGAGACCGCACGGCGCTCGAAGTGGTTCTCCGCCACCAGCTTCACCGCGCCGGTCTGCAGGTAGCGCAGACCGCCGTGGAGCAGCTTGGAGGAGGCGGAGGAGGTGGCGCCGGCGAAGTCGCCGGCGTCGACCAGCGCCACCCTGAGGCCGGACTGCGCGGCGTGCCAGGCGGTGGAGATGCCCAGGATGCCGCCGCCGATCACAAGAAGGTCGTACGACGCCTTGGCGAGCTGCTCCCTGGTCTCGGCCCGGCTCGGGTTGGAGCCGGAAGCCGGGTGCGTCCCCAGGGCGGGCACGGTCTGCAGGGTGGACTGACTGGTCATGTCGGGTACTTACTCCTCGTCAGAGATGGCTGAGCCGGGAAGGGCCGCTCAGCTCTCGTCTTCGAGCCAGCCCATGGTCCGGTCGACGGCCTTGAGCCAGTTCTTGTACTCACGGGCGCGGGTCTCCGCGTCCATGCGGGGGGTCCACTCGGCGGCCCGCCGCCAGTTGGCGCGCAGGTCGTCGGTGCTGTTCCAGAAGCCGACGGCGAGACCGGCGGCGTACGCGGCGCCGAGGCAGGTGGTCTCGGCGACCATCGGGCGCACCACCGGTGCGTCGAGGACGTCGGCGAGGGTCTGCATCAGCAGGTTGTTGGCGGTCATGCCGCCGTCCACCTTCAGGGTCACCAGCTCGTCGCCGGAGTCCTTGACCATGGCGTCGGCGATCTCCCGCGTCTGCCAGGCGGTGGCCTCCAGGACGGCGCGCGCGAGGTGCGCCTTGGTGACGTACCGGGTCAGGCCGGCGATCACACCGCGGGCGTCGGAGCGCCAGTGCGGGGCGAACAGGCCGGAGAAGGCCGGCACGAAGTAGGCGCCGCCGTTGTCCTCGACGGAGAGCGCGAGCGTCTCGATCTCGGCGGCGGTGGAGATCAGGCCCATCTGGTCGCGCATCCACTGCACCAGCGAGCCGGTGACGGCGATCGAGCCCTCCAGGGCGTAGACCGTCGGCTGGTCGCCGATCTTGTAGCCGACGGTGGTCAGCAGACCGGCGTAGGAGTTGATGATCTTGCTGCCGGTGTTCATCACCATGAAGGTGCCGGTGCCGTAGGTCGACTTGGTCTCGCCCTCGGAGAAACAGGTCTGGCCGAACAGGGCCGCCTGCTGGTCGCCGAGCGCGGAGGCGACCGGGATGCCGCCCAGCAGCTCGCCGAGCTTTCCGCCGGTGATCTCGCCGTAGACCTCGGCGGAGGAGCGGATCTCGGGCAGGATCTGCATCGGTACGCCGATGGACTCGCAGATCTTCTCGTCCCACTGCATCGTGTGCAGGTTCATGAGGAGGGTGCGGGAGGCGTTGGTGACGTCGGTGACGTGCTTGCCGCCGTTGACACCGCCGGTCAGGTTCCAGATGACCCAGGTGTCCATGGTGCCGAAGAGGATGTCACCGGCCTCGGCGCGCTCCTTCAGGCCCTCGACGTTGTCGAGCAGCCAGCGGGCCTTGGGCCCGGCGAAGTAGGAGGCCAGCGGCAGGCCCGTCTCGCGGCGGAAGCGGTCCTGGCCGACGTTGCGGCCCAGCTCCTTGCAGAGCGCGTCGGTGCGGGTGTCCTGCCAGACGATGGCGTTGTGGACGGGCTCACCGGTGTTCTTGTCCCACAGCACGGTGGTCTCGCGCTGGTTGGTGATGCCGATGGCCTTGATGTCGTCGCGGGTGATGCCCGCCTTGGCGACGGCGCCGGCGACGACTTCCTGGACGTTGGTCCAGATCTCGTTGGCGTTGTGCTCGACCCAGCCCGGCTTCGGGAAGATCTGCTCGTGCTCCTTCTGGTCGACGGAGACGATGCGGCCGTCCCGGTCGAAGACGATGCAGCGGGAGGAGGTCGTGCCCTGGTCGATCGCCGCGATGAACGGGCCTGCGGTGTGGGCGTCGGTCACTGTGTGCTCCTGAAAGGTCCGTGGTGAGGGGGCTGTACGTACGGCGCGTGCTCGAAGACTCGGTGCTTCGTCAGGCTTCTCAAGAGGCTTCTCAGGCAAAGGCGACGTTGTAGATGCCCGCGCCGATGGCGCCGCCGATCAGCGGACCGACCACCGGGATCCAGGCGTAGCTCCAGTCGGAACCGCCCTTGTTGGGCAGCGGCAGCAGGGCGTGCACGATGCGCGGGCCCAGGTCGCGGGCCGGGTTGATCGCGTAGCCCGTCGGGCCGCCGAGCGACAGACCGATCGACACGACCACGAAGGCGGTGATCAGACCGCCGAGGACGCCGAGGCCGTTGCCCTTGTCGTTCAGGCCCTGGGTGAGGACCGCGAGGATCAGGACCACGGTGCCGATGATCTCCGTGGCGAGGTTCTGCACGGCGTTCCGGATCTCCGGACCGGTGGAGAAGATGCCGAGGACCGGGCCGGCGCCCTGCTCCTGGGCTTCCACGGCCTTGGCCGTGGTGGCCTGTGCGCCCGGACCGCCGACGATCTCCTTGTCGGTGAGGTGCGCGTAGAACTGGCCGTAGTAGGTGACCCACACCAGAGCCGCGCCGATCATCGCGCCGAGCAGCTGGCCGGCGAAGTAGGTCGGAACGTTGCTCCAGTCGCCGTCCTTGATGGCCAGGGCGACGGTGACGGCCGGGTTGAGGTGGGCGCCGGACAGGGGTCCGGAGATGTATACGGCCGTCATGACGGCGAAGCCCCACCCGAAGGCGATGGCGAGCCAGCCGGCGTTACGGGCCTTGGAGGCCTTCAGGGTGACGGCGGCGCAGACGCCACCGCCGAGCAGGATGAGTATGGCGGTACCGATGGTCTCGCCGATGAAGATGTCGGAGCTGGACACCCGCGACTCCTTTGTCCTTCGTCCAGGGGTAAGCCGAACCCCGGTCCCAGCGGGGGTTCTGGCGCCCTCGGGGGTGAGAGCGATGCCGGCCCTTGGCGTTGTCACACTCTAGCGCGTATTGCCGGAAGGTGTTCGACAATGCCGACCGATGGACGGGAGTCTCGCTTCGGCGTTACACGTGCGTCAAGGGTTCTGTTATCGAAAACAGGATCGTTATTGATCGCTGCGCGTTATCAACGTTCGTGCACGGACGTACGATCTATCCGTTTTTGTCGATTTCAGGGTAGATCGACGACCGGAACGCCGCCTGGCATCCCGGTCGTCGCAGTCCTTCCGGCCGTTCCCGGCTCGCGCCGGCCGTTCCCCGCTCGCGCCGGCGGTCAGAACCGCCCGGCGCCCAGGTCGCGGGAGACCGCGCGGGCGCAGTCGCGCACCGCCGCGATCAGCTCGGGGCGCAGCTCGCCCTCCCGGCACAGCCGCTCCACGGCGCCGGTGATGCCGACCGCGCCCACGGGCATCCGGCGCCGGTCGTGGATGGGCGCGGCGATCGACGCCACGCCCTCCCAGGTCTCCTCCACGTCGGCCGCGTAGCCACGCGCGCGCGTGACGTCGAGGAGGTGCTCGAAGTCGCCGGGGTCGCACACCGTGCGGTCCGTGAAGGCCTTCCGCTCGGTGTCCAGCGCCTCGCTGTGCGCGACCGGGTCGTAGGCGGAGAGCACCTTGCCCAGGGCCGTGGAGTGCAGCGGCTGCATGGCCCCGATCTCCAGCACCTGCCGGCTGTCGTCGGGCCGGAAGACGTGGTGCACGATCAGGACGCCCTGCTGGTGCAGGACGCCCAGGTACACGCTCTCCCCGCTGGACCGGGCCAGGTCGTCGGTCCACACCAGCGCCCGCGCGCGCAGTTCGTGCACGTCGAGATAGGTGGTGCCGAGGCGCAGCAGTTCCGCGCCCAGCTGGTAGCGCCCGGAGGCGTCGTCCTGCTCGACGAAGCCCTCCTGCTGGAGGGTGCGCAGGATGCCGTGGGCGGTGCCCTTGGCGAGGCCCAGCGACGAGGCGATGTCCGACAGGCCGAGCCGCCGCTCGCCGCCCGCGAGCAGCCGCAGCATCGCCGCCGCCCGTTCGAGCGACTGGATGTTCCGTGCCATCGCCGTCCTGCCTCCGTCCCCTTCGACTGCCCCGGTGCCGTGTGGAAATCACCGTTCGGCAATGTCGAACACTACCGGTCCATGCCGACCTCCCGCTAATGGTCGGTCGGCACCTGTTACATCACACGTGACCTGTGCGTGGCACCCGGGTCACTCGAGTCCGCCTCGTGGACGCCGCTGCCCATCCAAGCCGACTCCCGGTTACTCTGGCGCCGTGCGGCAACCCGGCCGGTCCGGGCATCCGCATAGCCGACAGCCGTCGCACTCCAGGGAGCCCTTACATGGCCTCGTCGCCAACGTCCCCTTCCGCCGACAGCCGGACCCGTGCGTCCGCGCTCCGCGAGGCACTCGCCACCCGAGTGGTGGTCGCCGACGGAGCCATGGGCACGATGCTCCAGGCCCAGGAGCCCACCCTCGAGGACTTCCAGAACCTCGAAGGCTGCAACGAGATCCTCAACCTCACCCGCCCCGACATCGTCCGCTCCGTCCACGAGGCCTACTTCGCCGTGGGCGTCGACTGCGTCGAGACGAACACCTTCGGGGCCAACCACGCGGCCATGGCGGAGTACGACATCGCCGACCGCGTTCATGAACTCTCCGAGGCCGGCGCCCGCATCGCCCGGGAGACCGCGGACGAGTTCTCCGCCCGCGACGGCCGGCCCCGCTGGGTCCTCGGCTCCATCGGCCCCGGCACCAAGCTGCCCACCCTCGGCCACATCGGGTTCACCACCATCCGGGACGGCTTCCAGGCCAACGCCGAGGGCCTGCTCACCGGCGGCGCCGACGCCCTGATCGTCGAGACCACCCAGGACCTGCTCCAGACCAAGGCCTCCATCCTGGGCGCCCGCCGCGCCATGGAGCGCCTCGGCACCGAGGTCCCCCTGCTCTGCTCGATGGCCTTCGAGACCACCGGCACCATGCTGCTGGGCTCCGAGATCGGCGCCGCGCTCACCGCGCTGGAGCCGCTCGGCATCGACATGATCGGCCTGAACTGCTCGACCGGCCCGGCCGAGATGAGCGAGCACCTGCGCTACCTCACCCGGCACTCCCGCATCCCGCTGCTGTGCATGCCGAACGCCGGCCTGCCCATCCTCACCAAGGACGGCGCCCACTTCCCGCTCGGCCCCGAGGGCCTGGCGGACGCCCAGGAGAACTTCGTACGCGATTACGGCCTCTCCCTCGTCGGCGGCTGCTGCGGCACCACCCCCGAGCACCTGCGCCAGGTCGTGGAGCGCGTCCAGGGTCTCACCCCGCAGGAGCGCGACCCGCGCCCCGAGCCGGGGGCCGCCTCCCTCTACCAGTCGGTGCCGTTCCGCCAGGACACCGCCTACCTGGCCATCGGCGAGCGCACCAACGCCAACGGCTCCAAGAAGTTCCGCGAGGCCATGCTGGCGGGCCGCTGGGACGACTGCGTGGAGATGGCCCGGGAGCAGATCCGCGAGGGCGCGCACATGCTCGATCTGTGCGTGGACTACGTCGGCCGGGACGGCGTCGCCGACATGGAGGAACTGGCCGGCCGCTTCGCCACCGCCTCCACCCTGCCGATCGTCCTGGACTCCACCGAGGTCGACGTCATCAAGGCGGGCCTGGAGAAGCTGGGCGGGCGCGCGGTGATCAACTCCGTGAACTACGAGGACGGCGACGGCCCCGACTCCCGGTTCGCGAAGGTCACCCGGCTGGCGCGGGAGCACGGCGCCGCCCTGATCGCCCTCACCATCGACGAGGAGGGCCAGGCCCGCACCCCGGAGAAGAAGGTCGAGATCGCCGAACGGCTGATCGCCGACCTCACCGGGAACTGGGGCATCCGCGAGGAGGACATCCTCATCGACACCCTGACCTTCACCATCTGCACCGGTCAGGAGGAGTCCCGCAAGGACGGCATCGCCACCATCGAGGCGATCCGCGAGCTGAAGCGGCGCCACCCGGCGGTGCAGACCACGCTGGGCCTGTCCAACATCTCCTTCGGCCTCAACCCGGCCGCCCGCATCCTGCTGAACTCCGTCTTCCTCGACGAGTGCGTCAAGGCGGGCCTGGACTCGGCGATCGTCCACGCCTCCAAGATCCTGCCGATCGCCCGGTTCAGCGAGGAAGAGGTCCAGACCGCCCTCGACCTGATCCACGACCGCCGCAGCGAGGGCTACGACCCCCTCCAGAAGCTCATGCAGCTCTTCGAGGGCGCCACGGCGAAGTCCCTGAAGGCCGGCAAGGCCGAGGAACTGGCCGCGCTGCCGCTGGAGGAGCGGCTCAAGCGCCGCATCATCGACGGCGAGCGCAACGGCCTGGAAGCCGACCTGGACGAGGCGCTCCAGGACCGCCCCGCGCTCGACATCGTCAACGACACCCTGCTGGACGGCATGAAGGTCGTCGGCGAGCTGTTCGGCTCGGGCCAGATGCAGCTGCCGTTCGTCCTCCAGTCCGCCGAGGTCATGAAGGCCGCCGTCGCCCACCTCGAACCGCACATGGAGAAGTCGGACGCCGAGGGCAAGGGCACGATCGTGCTCGCGACCGTGCGCGGCGACGTGCACGACATCGGCAAGAACCTCGTCGACATCATCCTGTCCAACAACGGCTACAACGTCGTCAACCTGGGGATCAAGCAGCCGGTCTCCGCGATCCTGGAGGCGGCCGAGGAGCACGGCGCCGACGTCATCGGCATGTCCGGGCTCCTGGTCAAGTCCACGGTGATCATGAAGGAGAACCTGGAGGAGCTGAACCAGCGCGGCCTCGCCGCCCGCTTCCCGGTCATCCTCGGCGGCGCCGCCCTCACCCGGGCCTACGTCGAGCAGGACCTGCACGAGATCTACGAGGGCGAGGTCCGCTACGCCCGCGACGCCTTCGAGGGCCTGCGCCTGATGGACGCCCTCATCGGCGTCAAGCGGGGCGTGCCCGGGGCGAAGCTGCCCGAGCTGCGGCAGCGCCGGGTGCGGGCCGCCGCCGTGGAGATCGAGGAGCGCCCGGAGGAGGGCCACGTCCGCTCCGACGTCGCCACCGACAACCCGGTCCCCGAGCCGCCGTTCTGGGGCACCCGGGTCGTCAAGGGCATCCAGCTCAAGGAGTACGCGAGCTGGCTCGACGAGGGCGCGCTGTTCAAGGGCCAGTGGGGCCTGAAGCAGGCCCGCACCGGCGAGGGCCCGACCTACGAGGAACTCGTCGAGACCGAGGGCAGGCCCCGGCTGCGCGGCCTGCTCGACCGGCTCCAGACCGAGAACCTCCTGGAGGCGGCCGTCGTCTACGGCTACTTCCCCTGCGTGTCCAAGGACGACGACCTGATCGTCCTGGACGAACAGGGCAACGAGCGCACCCGCTTCACCTTCCCGCGCCAGCGCCGCGGCCGGCGCCTGTGCCTGGCCAACTTCTTCCGCCCGGAGGAGTCGGGCGAGACGGACGTCGTCGGCTTCCAGGTCGTCACCGTCGGCTCGCGCATCGGCGCGGAGACGGCCAAGCTCTTCGAGTCCAACGCCTACCGCGACTACCTGGAACTGCACGGCCTGTCCGTCCAGTTGGCCGAGGCCCTCGCCGAGTACTGGCACGCCCGCGTGCGGGCCGAACTCGGCTTCGGCGGCGAGGACCCGGCCGCGATCGAGGACATGTTCGCCCTGAAGTACCGGGGCGCCCGCTTCTCCCTCGGCTACGGCGCCTGCCCCGACCTGGAGGACCGCGCCAAGATCGCGGAGCTGCTGGAGCCGGAGCGGATCGGTGTCCACCTGTCCGAGGAGTTCCAGCTCCACCCCGAGCAGTCCACGGACGCGATCGTGATCCACCACCCGGAGGCGAAGTACTTCAACGCACGGTGACGGCTGCCCGGCCCCGCGCGCCCAGCCGTGTGCGCCCCCCCGGCACCCGGTGACGTGTGTCTCACCCAGCACACTGATCGGACAAGTCGTACACTGGTCGGTCCACTGCAGGCCGGTTCCCCGTCCGGGAACCGGCCTGGTCGTCCCTCAAGGAGGTGCGCACGGATGACCAGTACGGTCCCCGCGCTCGGAACCCGTACGGCCGAAGGCTCCGCCCTGCAGGCGGTGCTGCTCGACATGGACGGCACCCTGGTGGACACAGAGGGCTTCTGGTGGGACGTCGAGGTGGAGGTCTTCGCCGCCCTCGGTCACACCCTCGACGAGTCCTGGCGGCACGTCGTGGTCGGCGGCCCCATGACCCGCAGCGCCGGTTTCCTCATCGAGGCGACCGGTGCCGACATCACCCTCGCGGAACTCAGCGTGCTGCTCAACGAGGGCTTCGAGGACCGGATCGGCCGGACCCTGCCGCTGATGCCGGGCGCCGCCCGGCTGCTCGCGGAACTGCACCTGCACGGCATCCCCACGGCCCTGGTCTCCGCCTCCCACCGGCGCGTCATCGACCGGGTGCTCACCGTGCTCGGGCCGCACCACTTCGCCCTCTCCGTCGCCGGTGACGAGGTCTCCCGCACCAAGCCCTTCCCGGACCCGTATCTGCTCGCCGCCGCCGGGCTCGGTGCGGATCCGGCCAGATGCGCGGTGGTCGAGGACACGGCCACCGGCGTCGCCGCCGCCGAGGCCGCGGGCTGCCGGGTGGTCGCCGTCCCCTCCGTGGCCCCCATCGGCCCGGCCGAGGGGCGCACCGTCGTCTCCTCGCTGGAAGAGGTCGACCTGGCATTTCTGCGCGGCCTGATGACGGAAATGCGCTAGCCGTTCACCCAGCGTGTTAAGCGCATTGGCGGCGCTGGACACATTTCCGGGGAAGTACACCCGAGGGGAATTCGCCAGGGGCGGTGCGGCCGAATTCCACTGACTGGCCGCACAGTTGGGGGTGTGACGTTCCCCACGCCCCGTGGGCTCGACAAAGTTGGCCAAGTGTGCTTACCCGCCCTGGCCGGGGTGTTTCCGTACGACCTTGTGTCCTGATTGATGGGAAGCTGCACTAATCCTGCCGCTGTCGGGTTTTCGGTCTGTCCGCGGCCGGTTCCACTGTGTGATGGGAAGTAACTTACGCGGTTGCGAACCCCGCTGCGGGCGCGGACTAATCTCGTCGCGACAACATCGCCGAGAACCCCCCCCGTGATCCGCCGCGTCACCCCTGCATGCCGGATACACGGACCCGAACAGCTCTGGAGAAACTCCCGCATGAACCGCAAGACTTTGGTGCTGCCGGCGGTGGCCGGCCTGCTCACCCCGGTTCTCGCCGCGTGCGGCGGATCCGACAGCGGGAGCAAGAGCGGTGACGCCATCGTCGTCGGTACCACGGACCAGTTCACGGCCACCAAGGAAGCCCCCGCGCCGCTCGACCCGGCCTACGCCTACGACGTCGGCACCTGGAACATCCTGCGCCAGACCGTGCAGACCCTGATGGCCCAGCCCAAGGGCGAGGGCGACCCCGTTCCGGACGCCGCCGAGAGCTGCTCCTTCACCGACAGCGGCAGCGAACGCTACGCCTGCAAGCTGCGGGAGGGCCTGAAGTTCGCGAACGGCGACCCGGTGACCGCCGCGGACGTGAAGTACTCCATCGAGCGCGCGCTGCGCATCAACGTCGCCGGCGGTCCGGCCGCCCTGCTGAACACCATCGACACCGTCGAGACGCAGGGCGACCGCGAGGTCGTCTTCCACCTGAAGACGGCCGACGCCACCTTCCCGTACAAGCTGTCCACCCCGGTCGCGGGCATCATCAACCCCAAGGACTACCCGAAGGACAAGCTCCGGGACGGCTTCGACATCGACGGCTCCGGCCCGTACACCTTCAAGGCCGACGTCAAGGACAACGCGATCGTCGACGCGACCTTCACCAAGAACCCCTCCTACAAGGGCGGCGTGACGGTCAACAACGACAAGGTCGAGCTGCGCTCCTTCACCGACGCCGACGCCATGGGCGCCGCGATCGACAAGGGTGACATCGACGTCATGACCCGCACCATGTCGCCCGCGCAGATCCAGAAGCTGGACGCCGGCACCGACGAGAACGTCGACCTGGTCGACATGCCCGGCCTGGAGATCCGCTACCTGGCCTTCAACACCGACGCGCCCACCGTCAAGTCCAAGGCCGTGCGCCAGGCGATGGCCCAGCTGATCAACCGCGGCGAGCTGGTCTCCAAGGTCTACGGCACCCAGGCCGAGCCGCTGTACTCGCTGGTCCCGGCCACCGTCACCGGCCACTCCAACTCGTTCTTCAACAAGTACGGCAACCCCAGCGTCGACAAGGCCAAGTCGCTGCTCACCAAGGCCGGCATCACCACCCCGGTCAAGCTGACCCTGCACTACACCACCGACCACTACGGCTCGGCCACCAAGCAGGAGTTCGAGGTGCTGCAGAAGCAGCTCAACGACAGCGGCCTGTTCGACGTCTCCATCCAGGGTCACCTCTGGAAGACCTTCCGGCCCGCCGAGCAGAAGGGCCAGTACGACGTCTACGGCATGGGCTGGTTCCCCGACTTCCCGGACGCGGACAACTTCATCGCGCCCTTCCTCGACAAGGACAACACCCTCGGCTCGCCGTACAGCAACGGCACCATCCAGCACACGCTGATCCCGCAGTCCCGCCGCGAGGCCGACCGGCTCAGCGCCTCCAAGAGCCTGACCGAGATCCAGGACCTCGTCGCCGATGACGTCCCGATCCTGCCGCTGTGGCAGGGCAAGCAGTACGTCGCCGCACGGGACGACGTCACGGGCGTGGCCTACGCCCTCAACTCCTCCTCGACGCTTCAGCTGTGGGAGCTCGGCCGCGGTGTGAGCGGCTGACGGCTCTCCGCACCCGGGGCCGAGGACGAAACGGCCCCGGGGCCCGGGACCAGGGACGGCGGTCCCGGGCTGACGAACCGACGACAAGGCACAGTGCACGTGAACCTGCGCAACCAGTGGCCAGTTCTGCCCATCGTGGCGGGGCTGGCCTCCGGCCTGTTGACCGGCTGCGGCTCCGAGACCGGCGATTCCGGGGGTACCGGCTCCTCCGTGGTGATGGGGATGTCCGACGACGTCCTCGCCACGGACCCGGCATCCGGCTACGACCCCGGCTCCTGGCTGTTGTTCAACAACGTCTTCCAGTCGCTGCTCGGCTTCCCCAAGGGGGCGACCGAACCCCAGCCCGAACTGGCGAAGCAGTGCGCCTTCACCGACACCCGGGCCATGGTCTACCAGTGCGAGCTGAAGGACGGCCTGAAGTTCAGCAACGGTGACGCCCTCACCTCCGAGGACGTGAAGTTCTCCTTCGACCGCATGCTGAAGATCGACGACCCCGCCGGTCCGGCCATCATGTTCCCCATGCTCGACAGGGTCGAGACACCGGACGCCAGAACGGCCGTCTTCCGCCTCAAGGTGCCCGACGCCACCTTCCCCAGCAAGATCGCCTCCGGCGCCGGCTCCATCGTGGACCACCGCCAGTACGACGCGAACGGCCTGCGCACCGACCACCAGGCCGTCGGCTCCGGCCCCTACAAGCTGGACTCCTTCGACAAGGACCAGGCGGTCTTCTCGGTCAACGACAACTACCAGGGCACCGCCGAGGTCAAGAACTCCGGTGTCACCCTGAAGTTCTTCCACGGCGACCGGACCGCCCTGCGCAAGGCCCTCCTCGACGGCGACGTCGACATCGCCTACCGGGGCCTGGCCGCCTCCGACATCGCCGACCTCGACCAGGGGGCCGACAGCAAGGGCGTCGACGTCATCGAGGGCACCGGCGCGGAGGTCCAGCACCTGGTCTTCAACATGAAGGACCCGGTGGCCGGCAAGGCCGGCGTCCGCAAGGCCATCGCCTACCTCCTCGACCGCGACGCCCTCGTCAAGGACGTGTACGACGGCACCGCCACCCCGCTGTACTCGATCATCCCGGCGGGCATCGTGGGCCACAACACCGCGTTCTTCGACAGGTACGGCGCCCGTCCCTCCCAGGACAAGGCCGCCGCCGCGCTGCGCGCCGACGGCGTCACCGGCAAGGTCAGGCTCACCCTGTGGTCCACGCCGTCCCGGTACGGCCCCGCCACCGACGAGGAGCTGAAGGCCGTCGCCGCCCAGCTCAACGCCAGCGGCCTGTTCGACGCCGACGTGCGGTCCGTCCCCTACGAGCGGTACGAGAAGGACATCGCCGCCGGCAAGTACGGCGTGTACGTGAAGGGCTGGGTCCCGGACTACCCGGACGCCGACAACTTCACCGCCCCGTTCTTCGGCAAGGACAACGTGCTGGGCAACAACTACGCCAACCGCACCATCACCAAGTCCCTCATCCCCGCAACGGCCGCGCAGAGCGACCGCGCGGCGACCGACAAGGACTTCGGCAGGCTCCAGGACATCGTCGCCGACGAACTGCCCGTCCTGCCGGTCTGGCAGGCCAAGCAGTACGCCGTCGTCCGTGACGGCGTCTACGGCCTGGAGTACTGCCTGGACGCCTCGACGGTGTTCCGGTTCTGGGAACTCAGCAAGGGCTGACCGCCCGCACGCGGGCCGACCCCCCCGTACGCCAAGGGCGCCCCTCCCACACGGGAGGGGCGCCCTTCGCCGTCCTGCCGGCCTACTGCGCGCCGGGGCGCACCAGACCGCTCTCGTACGCGTACACCGCGGCCTGCACCCGGTCCCTCAGCCCCAGCTTGGTGAGCACGTGGCCCACATGCGTCTTCACGGTCGTCTCGCTGACGAACAGGTCGGCCGCGATCTCGGCGTTGGACAGCCCGCGGGCCACCAGCTTCAGCACCTCCACCTCGCGGTCGGTGAGAGTGTGCAGGGTGTCCGGCACCGGCTCCTCACCGGAGGGCAGGTGCGTGGCGTACTTGTCGAGCAGTCGCCGGGTGATGCTCGGCGCGAGCATGGCCTCGCCGGCCGCGACCACCCGTATCGCCTGCACCAGCTCGTTGGCGGGAGCGTCCTTGAGCAGGAAGCCGCTGGCCCCTGCGCGCAGCGCCTCCACCACGTACTCGTCCAGGTCGAACGTCGTCAGGACCAGCACCTTGGCCGGGCCGTCCCGGCCGGGCCCGGTGATCTGCCGGGTGGCCTCCACGCCGTCCATCCGCGGCATCCGGATGTCCATGAGCACGACGTCCGGCTGCAGAGCACGCACCTGGTCGAGGGCCTGAAGGCCGTCACCGGCCTCGCCGACGACCGCGATGTCCTGCTCGGCCTCCAGGATCATCCGGAAACCGGTGCGCAGCAGGGGCTGGTCGTCGACCAGTAGGACGCGGATGGCCACGTGACACTCCTTCGCTAGTCCGGCCCCATTCTGCCCTGCCCGCGTTTCCTGGTTCACACGGTCCCGGACCCGGGCGCCGAGACCGGCAGCGGGTAGGGCGGGGGAGTGCCGCCGAACTCCGGGCAGTGCGCCTGGTGGTCGCACCAGCCGCACAGCTTGGTGGGCCGGGGCCGCCAGTTCCCGGTCTGCGTGGCCTGCTTGATGGCCTCCCACAGCGCGTGCAGCTTGCGCTCCACCCGCTCCAGGTCGGCGAGGACGGGGTCGTACGTCAGCACGTCCCCGCTGCCGAGGTAGACGAGCTGGAGCCGGCGCGGCACGACCCGCTTCAGCCGCCACACCACCAGGGCGTAGAACTTCATCTGGAACAGGGCGCCCTCGGCGTACTCGGGGCGGGGAGCCTTGCCCGTCTTGTAGTCGACGATCCGCACCTCGCCGGTCGGCGCCACGTCCACCCGGTCGATGATGCCGCGCAGCCGCAGCCCCGACTCCAGCTCGGCCTCCACGAACAGCTCGCGCTCGGCCGGCTCCAGCCGCGTCGGGTCCTCCAGCGTGAACCAGCGCTCCACGAGCCGCTCCGCCTCGGCCAGCCATCCGGCCAGCCGCTCCCCCTCGGGATCGTCGGCGAACAGCTCGGTCACCTCCGGGCGGCTCTCGCGCAGCCGGTCCCACTGCCCCGGGATCAGCGCCTTGGCGCGCGGCGCGGTCCGCTCCCCGGCGGGCGCGTCGAACAGCCGCTCCAGCACGGCGTGCACCAGCGTGCCCCGCGTCGCCGCCTCGCTCGGCTTCTCCGGCAGCCGGTCGATCACCCGGAACCGGTACAGCAACGGGCACTGCATGAAGTCACTGGCCCGGGAGGGCGACAAGGAGGTCGGCGCGACGGCGCTCCGCTCCTCGCCCGTGCCGTCCGGGGCCGGGGCCGGGGCCGTCTGCGGCGCCGCTTCCCCGGCCGGTTCCGTCGCCGCAGGCATCGCCGCGTCCGGCGTCCGGGGTGGGGTGGCCGGGGGCGTCTGCACGGCGCCGCCCGGCTGGGCCGCCGACTCCTCGATGCTGCTGTCCATGTCCACAGACCTTACGGCCCACCACTGACAGTGACCCGGCCGCCGCCCGCGTCGGCCACGCGACGTCGGGGCGAACACGGGGGGTGCCGGGGCGAAACGTGCCACCACGGCCGCATACCATCGACAGGAGACCCTTCCGTCCGGCAGGTGCGGAAGACGCTTCGAACGAGGGGACACCGTGGACGTGAGCGGCGGGAGCGGGCAGCCGCGGTCCGGCAACGACGAGCCGGCCGAGCACTCCGCTGACCCTACGGCCCCGGGGACCGGACCCACCGAGCAGCCGGGCCCGGAGCCCGCACCTCCGCGCCCCGCCGACCGGCCGGCGGCCGGCAGCGGCACGGGCGGAGGACGCGGCACGGACGACCGCACGCACGGCACCGCCACCGACACGCCCGACGCGCCCCCCACGGCAGAGGCGCCCACCACGCCCGGCGCGGCTCGCACGCCCAGCGAGGACGGCGCGCCCGGTGGCGGGGCCCCCACCGAGCCGGACCCCCGCGCCCCGCAGCACCAGGCCCCCGACGAGACCCCCGGGTCCAGCCCGGGCCCCACGCACCACGGCGACGC